>JAIDKJ010000066.1 GCA_029051835.1 Paramuribaculum sp.
GGTCTGGGACATGCACGACATGTGGTGTCTGCCCGGCATATGGCATCATTCGCTCGGATGCCCCCGCTATAAGGAGTCGTGCGGCCTGTGTCCGCTGCTCCACAGCAGTTCCGGCAGCGATTTGTCCCACCGTGTGTGGAGCCTCAAGATGAAGCTTTACGATACCGTGCCACTGACATTCGTGGCCGTGAGCCGGTGGCTGGCCGACCGCTGTGCCGAAAGCTCGCTGCTGTCTGGTCGTGATGTAAGGGTGATCCCCAATGCATTCCCGATCGATTCGTTTGTCACCGAGCCTCGTGGAGAACTGACAGTGCTTCATGGCGATGATCTTGACCGTGACATCATACTCATGGGAGCGGCGCGCCTCGACGATCACATCAAGGGACTGCCTATGGCTGTCGACGCGCTCAACTATATTTTCGACAATCATCCCGAAGTGGCGCAGCGCACCGTAGCAGTGTTTTTCGGCGAACTGCGGTCGCCGGCAGCCCTCCATAAGCTCCGTTTTCCGCATTTTCATGCCGGACGCATCAACGATCCCAACCTGCTGCGCGATCTCTATGCGCGCTCCAGGGTGGTGCTCAGCAGTTCGCTCTACGAAACCCTTCCGGGCACGCTCATCGAGGGGCAGGCTTCGGGTTGCATCCCGGTCACATTCGGGCGTGGCGGACAGGCCGATATAGTCACCCATCTCTCCGACGGATATATAGCGCGCTATGCCGACACCCACGATCTCGCCAAAGGTATCCTCTGGGCATTGAGCCATCCCGTCGACCGTCAGGAGCTTCACGACAGCGTCCGACGCCGTTTCTCGGCCAAGGCCGTAGCCCGGTCATATATCGAACTTTTCCATCAGCTTATGGCTGGAAAATAATACACCAGAAAAAAGTCACTGCTATGCAGACAGTATTGTTTCATGAAACCATATTCGGGCCTATCCACAGCCGACGCCTCGGCACCTCGCTCGGAGTGAATCTGTCGCCTGTCGACGGCAAGACATGCACGTTCGACTGCCTTTACTGCGAGGCCGGATTCAACGCTCAGGGACCCGGCAAGAGCGGATTGCCCTCGAGAGCCGATGTCGCCTCACGGCTTGAAGAGCGCCTCAGCGACATGAAGGCCGCCGGAGAGAGGCTTGATGTGATCACTTTCTCTGGCAACGGAGAGCCGACCATACATCCCGACTTCGAAGGGGTGATCGACGACACCATAGCCCTTCGCGACAAGTATTTTCCCGAAGTGAAGATCAGCGTGCTGAGCAATGCCACGCGCCTGGCCGATCCCGGAGTGGAAAGGGCTTTGCGACGTGTCGACAACAACATCCTTAAGCTCGACAGCGCCCTCACCGACACCATGAGGCTTATCGACCGGCCCGGATCGCCCGCTTTCACGTCGGAGCAGGTGATCGGTCAGATTGCGTCGTTCGCTCCGCAGTGCATAGTGCAGACCATGATACTGCGCGGAAGCCACGACGGCCGGATTGTCGACAATACGACCGACAGCGAGATTGATGCGCTCATCGAGGCCTACCGCGCGATACGTCCGCGGGAGGTGATGCTGTATTCCATCGACAGGCGCACACCCGAGCAGGCGCTCGTCAAAGTGGAGCGCGACGAACTTGAACGAATAGCCTCGCGCATACGCGAAGCCGGCATCAACGTTATGGTAAGCTGACTATGGAGAGCGACAACCATCTGATAGTGCCGGAGCCGCTGCGTCCGGGCGACCGTATAGCCATATTATCGCCGGCAGGCATCATCAAGCCCGAATTTGTCTACAAGGCCATGCAGGTGTTGCAGGACGCCGGCTATCGCCCGTTTGTGATGCCTCATGCTCTCGGACGGTGGCGCACCTACAGCGGCACTCCTCAGGAGCGTTTCGACGATCTCAGGCAGGCTCTGCTCGATCCGTCGGTGAAGGCCATTCTATGTTCGCGCGGCGGCTACGGTGCGGTACATCTGCTCGAACAGCTCGACAGGCTGCCGTTGCGCGACAATCCGAAGTGGATCATTGGCTACAGCGATATCAGCGCGCTCCACGCTCTGATGCATCGCCACGGCATCGTTTCCATCCATGCGCCTATGGCCAAGCATCTGGCCACGCTGAAGGGTCGCGACGACGATGCGCAGGCTCTGTTCGGTATACTGGCCGGGGAGCCGCAGCTTTATTCCATACCGCCCGATCCGCTCAACCGTCAAGGCACGGTCGAAGCACCGCTTGTAGGCGGAAATCTCGCCGTGATAGCCGATCTTGTATCGACCCCGTTCGATACCATTCTGCCCGATACGATTCTCTTCATCGAGGATATCGCCGAGCCGGTCTACAAGACGGAGCGCATACTCTATCAGTTGCGTCTTAGCGGAGCGTTGTCGCGTCTGAAAGGGCTTATAGTGGGGGCGTTCACCGACTATGCTCCGGAGGTCGACGGTCGTTCGATGGAAGCTATGATAAGCTCCATGGTGGCTGATTACTCCTATCCGGTGGCGTTCGGTGTGCCGGTGGGTCATGTCGACCATAATCTGCCGTTGCAGGTGAGCCTGCCGACGCGTCTGGAGGTGACGGCCGAGCAGACCGTCATAGTGCAGCCTGCCGATGCCTGAACGCCTCTTGCGTCATTATCGTTTTCCCGCAAAGAACTCCTTCATCAGCGCACTGCATTCGTCGGCAAGCACTCCCGGCTTCACAGTGGCTTTGGGATGGAAAGGATTGCCCCCCAGGCGGCTGTAGCCGCGTTTCGGATCGGAGGCGCCGTAGACTATGCGCGGCAGCTGGCTCCATCCGATGGCTCCGGCACACATCACACACGGCTCGACGGTGACGTAGAGCGTGCAGTCCGTGAGGTATTTTCCTCCCAATGTCTGGGCTGCGGCGGTTATGGCCTGCATTTCGGCGTGGGCGGTGACGTCCGACAGGGCCTCCGTCAAGTTATGGCCGCGCCCTACTACAGTACCCTTGCATATCACCACTGCGCCGATAGGCACTTCGTCCTCTTCGAGCGCCCGGTGGGCCTCGTCAAGAGCCATGCGCATGTAGCGCTCGTCGTCATTCATTACGGTAGTGTTCATAACAGGTCTATTTTCATGCCTTCGTCGGCGGCGGTCACGTTGTCAAACTCCTCGCGTGCCTGACGCAGGAGCAGTTCCGTGGAGGTGTATCGGTTGGAGTAATGGCCTATTATCAGACGTTTTGCCCCGGCCATGCGGGCTATGCGTCCGGCTTCGCGCGCCGTGGAATGCCCGCGTCGGCGAGCCTGTTCGGCGAGGGAGTCGTCGTAGGTGGCTTCGTGATATATAACGTCGACCCCTTTCACGGCTTCGGCCACTTCGGGTGAGAACATCGTGTCAGAGCAGTAGGCATAGCTCACCGACGGGTCGGCCTCTGTGGTCAGACGCTCATTGGCTATGACGCGGCCGTCGGGAGCGGTCCAGTCGGCTCCCTGCCTGATGGCGTGGAGATCGGCTATCGGTATTCCGAAAAATTTTATCATGTCGCCGCGCAGGTGCCGGGGCTTGGGTTTCTCCCTGAAAATGTAGCCCAGACAGGGCACCCGGTGTTTGAGCTGAAAAGCCTCGACGGTCAGGGCACGGTCGTCGGC
>JAIDKJ010000067.1 GCA_029051835.1 Paramuribaculum sp.
CTGCAGCGGGCAATAGAGTGTGGCGGAGTTTCATTTGTTAGGTGTTGATCCGAGATTGAACTTAAGCGTGCCACCCTTGAGAAGCTCATAGTGGCTTATGCGATATTTTTTCAGAGGCTTTCCGCCCAGAGTCATCGACTGGATGTAGATATCCGAGGGCGAAGTCCGGTCGGCCTCAATGGTCAGCTTGCGCCCTTCGGGAAGATCTATCTCCACTTCGTCGAACACGGGCGACGTCAGCGTATAGAACGGCTCGCCGGGACAGTCGGGATACATGCCCATCATCGAGAACACAGCCCATCCCGACATGGTGCCGGTATCGTCATTGCCCGGTATGCCGTCGGGCTTTGTGGTGAAATATTTGCCGAGCAGACGGTTGACCTCCTTCTGCGTGCGCCACTCTTCGCCACCGAAACGGCTGAAGAGATAGGGATAGGCTATGTCAGGCTCGTTGGCGGGATCATACAGAGCGCTATCCATCACCATCTGGAGCTTGTCGACAAACTTACGCTTGCCTCCCATCAGCTTGGCCAGACCCTCAACATCGTGCGGCACGAAGAAGGTATAGTTCCATGCGCTTCCCTCGTGGAATCCGGGAACGACCTCGAAATTCTCACCCTGACGGGGATCGAACGGAGTCAGGAAAGTGCCGTCGGCGAGCTTCGGACGCAGAGTGCCGCTCTCCTTCGAATAGTAATTCTTGTAGCCGAGCGAACGCTGGCGCAGGGTTCGTGCCAGATCAGTGTCGCCCCGCTGCTCTGCGAGCCATGCCAGTGCGGCGTCGGCCACATAATATTCCAGTGCGTGCGACACCGAATTGTCGCCCGACATGTCGCCCGAATATGCTCCGAGCGGCACGTAAGCCTTCTCAAGATACAGATCTATGTCGGGACGCATCGGATTGTCCTTGCCCGGTGTCGTGGCCGAACGTTTCATCGCCTCGTAGGCGGCATCGATATCAAAGTCGGTCAGTCCCTTGCGCCACGTGTCCACTATCACCGGGAGCGACGGGTCGCCCTCCATAGTAAAGGTTTCGCGGCCATACAGCTCCCATTTGGGAAGCCATCCCCACTCTTTCGACATATCGACCATAGAGCGCACCATGTCGAGCTGACGCTCCGGATAGACGAGCGTCATAAGCTGATGCAGATTACGATAGGTGTCCCAGAGAGAGAACACCGTATAGCGGTCGTAGGCCGACTGTCCGTTTTCGGCACTCTCCATCTTCGGATACTGGCCGTTGACGTCGTTGAGGATATTGGGGTGTATCAGAGCATGGTATAATCCGGTGTAAAACACACGCTTCTGCTCGTCGGTGCCCCCTTTGACGCGGATTCGTCCCAGATCGTCGTTCCACGTCTGCTTGGCATCGGCGGCAATACGGTCGAAAGTAAGGCCGGCCTGCTCCTTGTCGAGATTCTCACGGGCGTTTGCCACCGACACAAACGACACACCCATCCTGACCTCCACCTGCTCGCCGGGCTTGAGGTCATCGTAGGTGTACCAGTAGCCGATATCGTCGCCCGACAGTTCGCGGCCATATTTCGTGTAGAGCTTATACTTGCCGTTGTCGGGATCCCATGCAGCCTCCGGTCCCTCCATCTTGCGCTGCATCTTCCAGTAGCCCTGCGACGAGGGCGCCTTGCTGACGCGCATCACGAAATAGATCGGGAACACGGCCTGGGCATTGTAGCAGAACGTGCCCATCAGTTTCGAGCCCTCGATCTCCGTCGGGCTAACCCGACGCACCGTGGCGCCGCTCTCGTTGGTCAGTCCCTCGCCGAGATTGATCAGTATGTTGCCTCGGCCGCCGGGGAATGTATATCGCTCGGCCGAGCTGCGCTTTGTAGCCGTCACCTCGGTCAGGATGTCGTATTTCGTCAGACGGTTGCCATAATATCCCGGCGTGGCAGTTTCCTCGGTGTAGGCAGAGCCATATTTGTGATAGTCCGGCTCCAGATCGCCGGTGGTGGCCATCGTCAGGAGCGAACCCAGTTCGGGACAGCCCACTCCGCTGAGCGCCACGTGGGCATAGCCGGTGAAAAACTTGTTGTTAAATTCATAAGGGGTCGACCACCATCGTGCATCCTTGTCATACACGTTCTCCGATGAACCCATCACATTGAAAGGCACCACCGACATCATGCCGTTAGGCACTATGGCCCCGGGATTTGTGGTGCCGAAATTTGTGGTGCCGACAAAAGGATTCACATAGCTTGTGTAATCCTCGGCCGATGCCACTCCTGCCATGCCTAACGTCAGTATGGCGGCCATGGCTTTTGTTCGCAGTTTCAGCATATCTGGTTGATTATGGATTTTGTTTTTCAGGTTAATTTCCCCAAAGTTACAAAATTCCGCGCCACCCTGCAACTTAACCGCCACCTAAAAGTGCAATATGCCAAAAACATATCCCCTAATCGACTCTTGTAAATCCGAGCCAATCCTTGATTTGAGTTGTTTTCCCGCATTCATCGTCGGGATAAGAAGCGGATCCAGGAGTAGTAGGGCCGCTTTCGGAGATAGGCGAGATCCCTTCCGTATGTATACGCCTCTCTTTCAAACGAGATATTATAGTATGCCTCTTTCCAGTTGCTGTATTGCAACCGGCGGATACATAATTCTATCAGGTAGAGGATATAAAACGGAACGAAGAGCAGTTCACGCTGCTGTGCAGTGTGGATTCGCTCATGATTGATCACATACTTATCAATCCAGCTTGAATCTCTCGTCCAAAACGTCCCGAACAGGTTCACACAAATCCCCTTCGGTATCAGTCTGCTCACTATTATCATCCTTCAAAAAAACTTTCAAATATCTTTGTTCTAAAGGAAAAATGCACAGCCCATACAGGTCAGTGCGACCATCAATAATTTAACGATCTTTCTTTTGCGCATAATGGCTTCGATTATCTGACTCTATTATGGCGTTATAAATATCCTTTTATATGGAATTAACCATATCGCCGTCATTATCGCTACAACTGACATAAATTGAATTATACTTGCAAACTTAACAATTGTCTCAATAAAACGCAACAGGTTTTGGTTGCAATCACCACATACAACCAAATTCAGGTCGATAAACAAGAAAACTCCATAATAGATTCACAGTAAATGGCTACGCTGGCAAGACACTTGAATGAAACAATTGCTTTTAAGTAACTCTTAAAAATTAGTTTATATCGTTATGTTTACCAGTAACTCACGCATACTGCGGTGCTTTTTTGTTTTA
>JAIDKJ010000068.1 GCA_029051835.1 Paramuribaculum sp.
TTTCACTCAATTAACCACAAAACATAGAGTTTTTAGGAGTGTCACGCACAAACATCCCCACTCGACGCACACACAACGCTGCCGCAACAATAGTCACAGCCATAGAAAAAAGGTTTTGAGAAAAGCGCGGAATTGTTGCAGCGATCAGAAATAAAGACTATTTTTGCAGAAGTGAAGCCAATTCGGGGGCTTGTAAATTCGACCACTTAGCACTATTGCAGCCCTCAGGCATCAGCGACGGAGTATTGTTTTAACCGTCCATTTTCCACCTTAAAGCTATTTCAATTCTCATAAGAGAGAAACGGTTTCGCAGCTATTTCAATTACAACGATTGGAAGATCACTGCATCACCTTTCAACCTTTGAAACCCCTGACCGCTGCAACGGTTCGGGGTTTTCTTTTCAATGTCCTATTGTATGGCGTTCCGTTTGGTCATTCCTTAAACTACACACTACGGGGCAAGCCGACATCAAGGCGCATTTTGGGGTATTGAAACTGCGTCCGGGAGATCCGGTTATTAACCGGCTGAGTTTGCGGTTACGTGGATTGGGTCAGCGGATGGCGGCCAGGAATTCGGCGCGGAGGGAGGGGTCGTCGGCAAAGCGTCCGGAAGTGGCGATAGTGACAGTCGCGGAATCCTGTTTCTCCACGCCTCTCATTTTCATGCACAGATGTTCGCCGGTGATGCTTACCATCACTCCGTCGGTCGGGAGTACGCTGCCTACGGCTTTGCAGATCTCGTCGGTCAGACGTTCCTGAACCTGAAGCCGACGGGCATAGAGATCAACTATGCGGGCAAGCTTGCTGAGTCCCAAAATCTTGCCTTGGGGAAGATAGCCCACCGATACATGGCCAAAAAACGGAAGTATGTGATGTTCGCACAGTGAATGATACTCTATGTCGCGCACTATCACCATTTCACGCTGCTGACATTCGAAAACGGCATCGCCTACTGTCTGCTGCAGCGAGCGCCGATATCCTCCGGTGGCATACCATAATGCCTTGGCTGCTCTTGCCGGGGTGCGAAGCAGTCCTTCGCGCGAGGGATCTTCTCCTATTATCTCTATAATCTGACGATAGCACTCTGCAAGGCGTGCTATTGCCTCATCGTCGTCAAGGCGGGGTGATTGATTGAGCATCTTGTCTTGTTCCATAACCTTTTCAAAGGTTCACACGGTCGCGCACCACACGTATCTCCTTGCCATATGACGGGAAAGCCTGACGGATGTCGTCGGCTGCGGCCTGGGCTTCGCGCTGATTGCGGAAATCGCCAACCTTCAGACGCCAATATGGCGATGTGTATGTGACGTATGTGCGCATTTCAGGGAAGCGTTCGCCAATGATGCGAGCCTTGGTGCGGGCCTCGTTTTTGGCAGTGCGCTGATTGTTGTCGGAAAACACCTGCACACGGAATCCGGCAGTCTTGGTGCGGACTGCAGCTGACTGCTCTGTGGTTTCAGCCGCCTCGTCGGTCGCCGCAGGCTTGCTGTCGGAGGCTTCGGTATGCTGGCGGGCTATGAGTTTACGCAACGCTTCGGGCTGAACTATGGTGTTGACACCGTCGGCTGTTATATGGTCGACGATATCGCCGTGGTTCTGCGCACGCATGACGAGAGTCGACGACGCCATGATAGCGGCCACGGCAAAAGCGCGTAAAAGTGTGGGTGCGGTTGTTTTCATGCGGCAAAGTTACTACTTTTTTCATAAATCACGCCGTCAGTGATACGCGATTTTATGAATGACGGCTTTTATAAGGCTATAATGTCGCCGGAAAATGCATTTCAGGCAGTCGATTAAAAGCCGAAGCCGGATCGACGCGCCCAATGGCACACCGATCCGGCTTTTATGATTTTGAGCTGTTTACCGTCGTCTGTTTCAGAATGCGGTAACGATGCCCATGAACGACTCGGCGTCGAGCGCTGCTCCACCGATAAGTCCGCCGTCAACGTCGGGCTTGGCGAAGAGTGCGCGTGCGTTAGAGGGCTTGCATGAGCCGCCGTAGAGTATCGAGGTGTTGTCGGCGATCTCCTTGCCATATTTGCCTGCAATCACGCTGCGGATATGAGCGTGCATCTCCTGAGCCTGATCGTCGGTGGCAGTCTTGCCGGTGCCGATAGCCCATACGGGTTCGTATGCAAGCACGAGCTTCGAGAAGTCGTCAGCCGACAGACCGAAGAGTGCGTCCTCAATCTGCGACTTCACAACGTCGAGATACGAGCCGTTTTCGCGCTGTTCGAGAACTTCGCCGATGCAGAATATCGGTGTAAGATTGTTTTCGAGGGCGAGAGTCACCTTTTCCTTGAGTGTTTCGGCTGTTTCGCCATAGTACTGACGACGCTCCGAGTGGCCGAGAATCACGTAGGTAGCTCCGGTGGAGGCCACCATCGATGCGCTCACTTCGCCGGTATAAGCTCCGCTCTTGTGGTCGGCGCAGTTTTCGGCGCCCAGTCCGAGCTTGGAGTCGATCACTTCATTGACCGAAGCCAGATGAGTGAAGGGCACACAGATCACTACATCGCACTCCACTTCGGCGTGCTTGAGAGCTTCGTTGACATCTTTTGCCAGGCCTACACCTTCCTGCAGGGTGGTGTTCATCTTCCAGTTGCCTGCTACGATTTTCTTTCTCATTATCTGATTTTTAAGAATGTTGAATTTCTAAGTGTGGAAATAATGTGATTTCCAATTGCAAAGTTAGCAATTAAAATCATAAGTAACTCTTAAAAATTAGTTTTTATCATTATACTTACCAGTAACTCATGCATACCGCGGTGCTTTTTGATTTTTGAGAGTTACTTACTATCGGCCGATATCGGCGAATAATTAGGCAAAACATTGCACGACTGACCGGTGTTATATCGTAAACGACTAAAAACGGCGACACCACATCACGATGAAGCTATATCCGAAAATATCTGCGATCTGTCTGACGGCGACTCTGTCTATGACTGCGTGCAGCGATCTGATCTACGACGGCGAGTGTCCGCCACAGCAGCTTGAAGTAAACTTTGTGTGGTCAGACGATCAACGGCCAGACGGCATGACCGTGTGGTTTTTCTCGACTGACGCCAACGGATCGGATTATCGCTTCGACATAGCATCGGCCACAGGCGGCAAGGTGAGTCTGCCCGTGGGCAACTACAGTATGCTTACGGTCAACAACGATGCAAGAAACGTGACTTTTATTCACGAGGACTCTTTCGAAGCCTATACGGCGAGTGTGGTAAACGAAGACGATACATGGAAAACCGCCGACGGCAGCGAAGCGCTCGTGACGCCTCCGGGAATGCTTTGGGCCACGACAATCGGGGCTGGCAGCGTCAGCGTCGAAGGAGCGTCGTACGGCTATATTACCGATTCCGAGAGGATATGGTGTCACCCGGAGGAGATCTGCGCCCGATATCATGTTGAGGTGAGGTCGGTCAACAATCTCAAATCGGCCAAGGCCGTGCAATCGGCACTTAGCGGACTCAGCGCCACGGTCAATGTGAGAGAACACTCACTGTCGGATACCGACATCGCCGAACGTTTTGCATTGAAAACCGACGGAGCCAATGCTCTTACGGGCGACCTGCTGACATTCGGAAAAAAGCGTGACGACCCAACGCACAACTATCTCGTGATGCGCTTCAGAATGTCGGACGGCTCAATCCATGAAGTGACTACGGACGTTACCGATCAGATCGTAAACGCTCCCGACCCTATGAACGTGGATATAATCATAGACTGCATCACACTTCCCGACACCGGCGAGAAGCCGCCGATTCCGGGCGAGGGACTCGACGTGACTGTAGGCGACTGGACCGACATTGAAATATACGTATAATCATAAACATCCATAACTATGAAACACATCTCATCATCCCTGCTCAAGCCTTCGGCCATAGCCATCGCAGTTCTTGCCATCACGACAGCCTGCAGCAACGACGAATCGGACAGCATACTGGATCAGGATGCCATAAGATTCGCACCGGTAGCGCAAAATGAATCGCGCTCCGAGCCTATCACGACAAATACACTCACCGACTTCCATGTATATGCCTTTACCGACGGCAAACTTTATATGGAAAATGTGGAAGTGGTCAAGAACTCCTCGAATGTATGGACCTACTCCCCTGTCGCCCACTGGCCTCAGAATCCGGTGAATTTCTATGCCTATGCTCCGGGAGAATGGCTGACCGGCATACAGACCTCGTCGCAGTCGGTCGAGCTGACCAATGACGGCACGCAAGATCTGATATACGCCGTGACCATGAACCAGACCAAAGGCTCGACAGCCGTAAAGCTTTACTTCCACCATGCTCTGGCAAGAGTGCAGACCAAACTGCTTTCATCCAACACCAATCTTGATGTCAACGTCAAAAACGTGACCCTGCAGAATATCATGAGCAAGGCCGAATTCACATTCCCGCAGGCCACGACGAGCGACAGCGGCACATCGGCCGGAACATGGGACAACGCTTCGACCCCGATCGACTACACTCTCTATCAGGA
>JAIDKJ010000069.1 GCA_029051835.1 Paramuribaculum sp.
TTGTTTATAAGAGACAGCCCTGAAACCGACTGCAAAGGTAGTGAAAAAACTCTATATAGCGAAAACCCGACCGTACAACCATCGCGCGACACGCCGCCATGCGACAAGGCGCACATACAGAAAACGACCGCGCACACACACCGACAAACACACCGCAAAATGACCACAGAACGAATACATAGCTCAACACAAACGTGCCGGAGAGTTATCAAAAATGGCACAATTCAAAAAAAATAGCTAACTTTGCAGGCGGAATACCCTAATATGGAGTATTCCCAAATGAAATGAATCATCAAAAAATACTTTACATCTCTCAGGAGATCAATCCCTACCTGCCCTCGACACCCATGTCGCTCTTCGGCCGTAACCTGCCGCAGGACATACAGAGTCATGGCTATGAAGTGAGAACGTTCATGCCCAAATACGGGTGTATCAACGAACGCCGCAACCAGCTTCACGAGGTGATACGACTTTCGGGGATGAACATATCGATTGATGACAACGACCATCCGCTGATAATCAAGGTGGCTACTCTCCAGCCCACCCGAATGCAGGTGTACTTCATAGACAATGACGATTATTTCGAAGGTCCCGGCACAAAGGTTCTTGAAACGGAATCCTCGCCGGAGGACAACGACGAGCGTTCGATGTTTTTTGTTCGCGGCGTAATCGAAACCGTGCGCAAACTCCGCTGGGATCCGACCGTGATACATTGCACTGGATGGATCACGGCATTGGCTCCGCTCTACATACGTCATCTGTATCAGGACGACCCCGGGCTTTCGCGCTCGCTGGTGGTCTACTCCCTGCGTCCGGAATCGTTCGAGGGCACCCTCGACGCACGGTTCACGGAGAAGCTCAAGATGGCCGGCTTCACTGACGAATGCCTGAAATCACTCGGAACAGGCGACTTCGACTGGATGAGCGTCAACAAACTCGGCATAGACCACAGCGATGCCATAGTCGTAAGCACTCCCGACGTTCCGGCTGAACTGATAGAGTATGCCCGCCAGAGCGGAAAGCCCGTACTCGAATATCCCGGAGCAGACGGCGAAGAAGCCACAACCGCAGCATACCATGATTTTTACCAGTCGATTCTCACCCAGAACGAGAATGACACCAAATCCTCAGACTAAAAGCCCCTCTCCCATATCCAAGACTATGAAACGCCCGCTGATCATTACGGCCCTCGGCTCCATGCTGGCTCTATGCGCCTGCAACGATGACTCCACCACCATAGGCTCCACTCTGGTAGACGATGTGATGACTTCCGAAATAATTGTCGACTCGACATTCAGTGTCATGGGCCGGACGATTGACAACCCGGTGGTGCAGAGCCGTACGCTAACCCAGCTGCTGGGTCGGCTTGACGCCAAAGAGTACGGATCGATCGAATCCGACTTCGTGTGTCAGTTCATGCCCTCCATGAATCTGGACACAGCCGGCGTGACAGCCGCCGACGTGGATTCGTGCAAACTCATAATGTTCATGAACACCAATGACTTCACCGGCGACTCGATCGTGCCGATGGGACTTGAGGTGTTCAAACTCAACAAGGCTCTGCCTTCGCCCATATACAGCAACTTTTCTCCATCGGGCTACTACTCGACCTCCGACAAACTCGGAGAAACGATATACACAGCCAACGCTATATGGAACGATTCGATCAACAAGCAGTCGTTCCGCTCCGTGCAGGTCGATCTGCCCAAGTCGATGGCCACAGATCTGTTCACCCATTTCGAGCAGGTGCCGGAAGACTTCACCACCCCGGCGGCATTCACATCGTGGTTTCCCGGCATTTACGTAAAAAACACTTTCGGCTCAGGACGCGTGATGAACATCACCGAAACCCGAATCAATATCTACTACCGCAAACAGGCTCGGGTGACGGTCAACGACGTAGAGAAGGACACCATCTACAATCTGGTGCGCTCCTACATGGCTGTAACCCCTGAGGTGATCACCAACAACAATATTGATCTGACGATCAGCCCCGAGATAAGAAGCATGATCAATTCGGGCGACAACATACTCATAGCCCCGGCAGGCACGGAGGTGGAACTCACATTCCCGCTGACCGACATTCTTGCCAGCTACCGCCGTGGCGCGAGCAAGCTCTCGGTGCTCAACAACGTCAGCTTCGAGATACCTGCCGAGGAGATCGCCAACGACTACAATATCGAAGTACCGCAGCAGGTGCTTATGGTGCTGAAGAGCAAGAAAAACGAGTTTTTTGAAGAGAACAAGATCGCTGATTCGAGCACATCCTTCATGGCCACATATGACACCACGAAACAAAGCTATACGTTCAGCGAGATGCGCCAGTATATACTCGACATGCTTGCAAAAAGCACTGTGACGGCCGACGACTGGACTTTCATACTGACTCCTGTAAATCTCGAAACCGAAACGACATCGTCGAGCTACTACACTTCGGGCACGACATATATCACCAACGTGTCGCCCTACGTCACCAAGCCTGCTATGGTCAAGATGTCGCTTGACAAAGCAAAAATCAAGATGACTTACAGCAAGCAGTCACAGAAATGAAGCGATAAGCAACGGGGATGTGTGACAAAATCATCGTTGCTCCACTGAAAAAAAATCAAGGCGGTGTGTCGGACTCCTGCGAGTCGCTGACACACCGCTCTTTTTGAGTAGATCTATTACCGGATAGAGGAATACCCAGGCCACATTGTTGCTTATAACAGCGGCATGAGCTGATCGGCGGCTTTCTTAGTGTCGACCTTTGTGATCACTTCGGTAATAACATGATCGGCATCGGTAATGAACGTGGTACGGAC
>JAIDKJ010000007.1 GCA_029051835.1 Paramuribaculum sp.
CTCGACGAGGCCGACGACATACCGGGCCGGCTGGCCACCATACGCATAGAGCTTGCCGATATCGCCGCCACGCTGTCGGAAACCGACTCCGGCCTCAGCGCCGATCCGCGCGAGCTTGAGGCTGCCGAGGAGCGCATCGATACTATCTACTCGCTGCTGTCGCGCCACAAGGCCGACACGGTCGACCAGCTGATAGAGCGCCGCGAGGAGCTGCGCGCGCGTCTGGAGCAGCTCGACGACTCCGACACCACCGTGGCCGATCTGGAGCGCGAGGCGCGCCGTGCGCTCGCGCTCGCCAAGGAGAGCGCGGCCGAGATCACGGCTTCGCGCAAGGAGGCTGCCGCGGCGTTTGCCGCCACGCTCCGCGAGCGCGCCATGCCGCTCGGCATGAAAAACCTTCAGGTGGAGGTGAGGGTGGATCCGGCCGACATCTCGGCCACGGGCATGGACCGTGTGGAGTTTATGTTTGCCTTCAACAAAAACCAGCCTCTGATGCCTGTGGGCGGCGCCGCTTCGGGTGGCGAGATCTCCCGCCTGATGCTCTGCGTCAAGGCTATCATCGCCGACCGTATGAGTCTGCCGTCGATCATCTTCGACGAGATCGACACCGGTGTGTCGGGCGAGGTGGCCTCGCGCATCGGCGAGATGATGGAGCGCATATCCCGTTCGCTGCAGGTCATAGCCATTACCCATCTGCCGCAGGTGGCCGCCCGTGGCGGACATCATTTCAAGGTGTTCAAGGAGGACGACGAAACCTCCACGCACACGCGCATCGCCGAGCTTGGCTATGATGCGCGCGTGGACGAACTCGCGCTCATGCTCGGCGGCGAGTCGTCGGCCGAGGCGGCCAGAGCCAATGCCGTGGCTCTCCTCTCCAATAAATGATCAATGCCTCTGCCGAGGCCGATACTTATAAAAACCCAATAGAAACAATGATACAGTCAACCGACTACATATTCGGCCTGCGTGCCGTAATGGAGGCCATCGAGGCCGGACGCGACATCGACCGCGTGTATATAAAGAAGGATCTCGACGGCGATCTGGCCCGTCAGCTCACCGATATGATACGCGCCAACGGCGTTGTCAGCCGGCGAGTGCCCGTGGAGCGCATCAACAAGATCACCCGCAAGAATCATCAGGGCGTGGTGGCCATACTGTCGGCCGTCACCTATCATAGCCTCGACAATCTCGTGCCGCAGCTCTACGAGGATGGCGTGACGCCCTTCCTCATGGTGCTCGACGGCATCACCGACGTGCGCAATTTCGGCGCGATAGCCCGCACGTGCGAGTGCGCGGCGGTCGACGCCGTGGTGATCCCCGCCCACGACAGCGTGAGCGTCACCGCCGACGCCGTCAAGACCTCGGCGGGAGCGTTGTCGCATCTGCCGGTGTGTCGTGTCAACTCCACACTGTCCGCCGTCAGATATCTCAAGGCGAGCGGTGTCAGGGTAGTGGCGGTCAGCGAGAAGGCCGACATCAACTACACCATGGCCGACTATGCCGCGCCGGTGGCTCTCGTGATGGGCGCCGAGGATCGCGGCATATCGCCTGAAGTGCTTCGCGAGTGCGACACCTTCGTGTCGATACCTATGTTTGGCCATATCGGCTCGCTCAATGTATCGGTGGCAGCCGGTGTGCTCGCCTACGAAGTGGTGCGTCAGCGCCTCCGCAGCAATATGGAGATAATCTGAGCGCGCCCGGGCGCTAAGCTGCCATAGCTATCATCTACTATAGCTAAGATGGCTACTATAGCTACTGTAGCTACTATAGCTGATCGGAGCTATCGGAGTGATCGGAAATAATCGGAGTCATCGGAGTGGTCTGATGGCTCCGATTTTTCTCGACTGTTCCGGCCTTTCTGATGATTCCGGTTCCTTCCGATTGCTCTGATTCCTCCGATAGCTCCGATAGTTCCGGTTTGTTTGTTAAGAGGGGTTAATTTTAGTTGAAATTATTTCACAAATTAGTTAACAAAATATAATGGGGGGGTAATATTAATT
>JAIDKJ010000070.1 GCA_029051835.1 Paramuribaculum sp.
TCGCCTCCTTCGCACGCCCCGAAGAAGCCGCCAGGATCGACACCTGCGGATACCGCGTCATGGACATCTACACCGGAAGCACACTCGAAGAGAGCGCACAGAGCGACTCCACCCTGCTGCGCCTAAAAGCCTATATGCAACTACTCAACCACGACTTCAACCAGCGATGAAAACAATCATATCACCACAATACGAATACCTCCGGCCATATCTCGCCGACATCACAACCCATTTCGAAAATGGGCGTGAGATACATGCCGGACGCAACCATATCAGAGTGATCAGTCCCGACGGACAGCTCCAGCTCAACGTCAAACGCTACGCCATACCGCGATGGCCCAACCGATTGATATATTCCTGTCTGCGTAAACCCAAAGGGCTGAGAGCGTTCATCTATCCGCAACGTCTTATCGACGCCGGCATACCCACTCCCCCGCCAGTAGCCTACATAGAGCAGCGCACAGCCGGCCTCATTGGCTACAGCTACTTCGTCAGCCTGCAGTCCGAACTGCCCGGCCGACTGTACGAACTCGGCAACGCACGTATGGACCGCCCCGAACATATCAGCCTCGCACGTGATCTCGCGCGGTTTGCCGCCCGCATCCACGAAGCGCGCCTGACCCATCTCGATTTCTCCCCGGGCAACGTGCTCTACGAAACGCTTCCCGACGGCTCCCACCGTTTCGCGCTCGTCGACATCAACCGTATGCGTTTCGGCGAAGTCGACATGAAGCGTGGATGCGCCAACTTCGCCCGCCTCTGGGGGCAGCCGCAGCTGTTCGAACTGCTGGCCCAAGAATACGCCGCAGCGCGCGGATTCGACCCCAAAGAATGCTACCGACTCATGATGGATGCGCGCCGACGCTTCTGGAGCCGGTTCGTGCGCCGTCACAAGGTTAAATACGATCTCATACTCGATTAAGCTATGGAACGATCACCACGCCGTTACCTGCTCTACGCATCGCTGAGCTATGCCTACGCCATACTCCGGCCCCTGCAGGAGGAGATACGTCGCCGGGGCGACGAAGCTGCATGGTTTCTCGAAGAATCGTGTGCCGATCTGCTCCGACCCGACGAACAACGCCTGCACACCATCCATGATGCGATCCGGTGGAATCCCGTTGCGGTGTTCGCACCGGGCAACCATATCCCCGACTTCCTTCCGGGAGTGAAGGTAGCCGTATTCCATGGCTACCCGATGAAAAAGAGGATAGAAAAAATCGACGACCATTTCACCATCCGTGGATGGTTTGACATATACTGCACCCAGGGGCCAAGCTCCACTCCCTATTTTCGTATGCTCGAAAAGCGCCACGGCTTTTTCAAAGTCTATGAGACCGGATGGACTAAAGCCGACTCCTTCTTCAGCAACAGCAACCATGTCGAGCGCTCCTCGGATCGGCCGGTAATACTCTACTCCCCCACCTTTACAAAAGGCATCTCCTCGGCATGGGATCTGCTGCCTACCATTAAACAACTTGCCTCGACCCGCCAATGGGACTGGATCATAACATTCCACCCCAAACTCGATGACCAGCAGCTCATCGACGACTATCAGCGCATGGCCGACGAAATGCCCAACGTGGAATTCGCACGGCTTAACAAAGGACTTGAAACATTCCTGCGAAGCGACGTAATGCTCTGTGACTCATCAAGCATTACTGTGGAATACATGATGCTCGGCAAACCGGTGGTCACCTATCGCAACACACATCCCGGACCACATCTGATCGACGTCAGAAACGCCGACGACATCGGACAAGCCATTGAAACCGCACTGACCCGACCGGAAGGACTGATGCAGGAGATCGACCGATATACATCCCATCACGAAGCTCACCGCGACGGCTGCAATTCATCGCGCGTACTTGACGCCGTCGACGACTTCATAGCCCGTCACGCAGGCCATCTGCGCCGTAAACCGCTCAATCTTATCCGACGCCTGAAACTGCGCCTGAAATTACACTATTATCATATCTGAAAAACATTATCCCCGCAGAAACCATTATAGATTTCCACGGGGATAATGTTTACTATATATAATCCATCAATCCATCCGGATTGTCGGAGGCATATACTACCCAGCTGCGTTCACTGGGCTGCACCAGTTGCGGCAGCCGCTCCGCTCATCTGGCGGTTTCCACCACGGCCACGATCATATCTGCGGCCATCCTTGCCGTTCTTGCGGTTCTTATCGAACTTGCGACCATCGGCACGCATAGACTTGCCGTTTACGAAATTGTTTTCGAGCATCTGCACGTACTGCTCCGGAGTGAGAATCTTCTTCATCTCCGCAAGATAATTCTTGCGTTCGGTCTGGCGCATACCGGCCTTCTGCTGACGATCCTTGTCGCGCTGATCGCGACGCTCCTGCAGCTGCTTCTGCTTGCCGGCCTGCAGAGCGGCTATCTCTGCCTTCTGCTTCTCGGTCAGATTGATGCCTTGCAGACAGCATATCGACTGAATGCCACAATTTGCGTCGTTCTTCTTCACATTGTCGTCGGCCATCGCTGTCATACTTCCAAGGCCTATTGTTGCTGCAAGCGCAAAGGCTGCTATTCTATTCATTTTTTTCATATAGGTTTTTTCTTACGTTTGTTTTGTCGTTTCTTCGAAGTCAACGCTTATATGACCGGATTCGTTGCATGAGGTTTAACCATCACCGCCTATTTAACCGATTTTACGGTTTAGCTTAAATTTTACTACACATCGACTGCCGTCGGTATAGCCTGCTGACTTCATCGCATTTTTTGCTCTTACGATAATGT
>JAIDKJ010000071.1 GCA_029051835.1 Paramuribaculum sp.
GAGCTGCGCATGGGCACCACCATGCTCCTCGCCACTGTCGTTTCCGCAAAGGCGGCCGGCGAAGGAGTCGAATTTATGCCCCTTCAGGTAGAGTACAAAGAGAAATATTCATCGTTCGGTCGTTATCCCGGCGGATTCCTCAAGCGTGAGGGACGCGCTTCCGACTACGAGATACTTACCTCGCGACTCGTCGACCGTGTGCTCCGTCCGCTGTTCCCCGACAACTACCACGCCGACACATTTGTAAATATCACTCTTTATTCGACCGATGGCGTGGATATCCCCGACGCCCTCGCCGGACTCGCCGCATCGGCTGCCATAGCTGTCAGCGACGTGCCTTTCAACGGCCCCATTTCGGAGGTGCGTGTGGCGCGAGTCGACGGACAGTTTGTCATCGACCCCACGTTCGAGCAGCTTGAGAAGGCCGACATGGAGCTTATGGTAGGCGCCACCTACGACAATATCATGATGGTGGAGGGAGAGATGGACGAAGTGTCGGAAGCCGACCTCCTCAACGCTCTCAAAGCCGCCCACGAGGCTATCCGCACCCAGTGCAAGGCTCAGATGGAGCTGGCCGAGGCCGTAGGACGCGCCAAGCGCGAATACTGCCACGAGGTCAACGACGAGGAGCTGCGCAAGGATGTTCACGACAAGTGCTACGCCAAGGCCTACGCCATCGCACAGGCCGGCAGCGCCGACAAACACTGGCGTCAGGACAGCTTCGACGCTATCTGCAAGGAATACATCGAATCGCTCCCCGAAGAGGAGCGCGACGAGAAGACACCGCTCGTAAAGCGCTACTACCACGACGTAGAGCGTGAGGCTGTGCGCCGCTGCATACTCGACGAGGGTGTGCGCCTCGACGGCCGCAAGACCACCGATATCCGACCCATCTGGTGTGAGGTCGACTATATCCCCGGTCCTCACGGATCGGCCGTGTTCACACGCGGTGAAACACAGTCGCTCTCTACCGTCACACTCGGCACCAAGCTCGACGAGAAGATCATCGACGACGTGCTCAACCAGGGTCACGAGCGTTTCCTGCTTCACTACAACTTCCCTCCCTTCTCCACAGGCGAAGCCAAGGCGCAGCGCGGCGTAGGACGTCGCGAGATAGGCCACGGCAACCTCGCCCACCGCGCCCTCAAGCGCATGTTCCCCGAAGGATTCCCCTACTGCTGCCGCATCGTCAGCGACATCCTTGAGAGCAACGGATCGTCGTCGATGGCCACTGTCTGCGCCGGCACTCTCGCTCTGCTCGACGCCGGCGTGAAGATGAAAAAGCCTGTCAGCGGCATCGCTATGGGTCTTATCACCGACACCGACAGCCCCAAATACGCTATCCTCTCCGACATTCTCGGCGACGAGGATCATCTCGGCGACATGGACTTCAAGGTGACCGGCACACGCGACGGCATCACTGCCACACAGATGGATATCAAGTGCGACGGACTCTCCTACGAGATACTTGAGCGCGCCCTCAACCAGGCACGCGACGGACGTCTGCACATACTCGACATCATCGAGCAGACCATACCGCAGCCCCGCGAGGACTACAAGCCCCACGTGCCCCGCATCGTCACCATGCTCATACCCAAGGAGCTTATCGGAGCTGTCATCGGCCCGGGCGGAAAGGTCATACAGGGCATTCAGGAAGCCAGCGGAGCCACCGTCAGCATCGACGAGATCGACGAGGGCGGCTATATCGAGGTCGCTGCGGCCAACAAGGCGTCGATCGACAAGGCGCTGGAGATGATCAACGCCATCGTAGAGCTTCCCGAAG
>JAIDKJ010000072.1 GCA_029051835.1 Paramuribaculum sp.
CTCGTGGGCTCGGATATGTGTATTAGAGACAGGCCTGCGGGAGCGCTCTGGGGTGCGGAGCCCATGTGAGGACCACTTTGGGACGCGGCTTCGTTTTGTGCTCCTCGATGGTTATGACGTCGGCAAACGCCTGAAGCGGATGGCCTGTGGCGGCTTCCATGCTGAACACCGGGCGGCCGGAGTAGCGGATAAACTGGTTGATGACCTGCTCCTCGTAGTCGGCTTTCTTGTCGGTGAGCGATGCGAAGGCGCGCACTCCGATGATGTCGGCGTAGCAGCCCATCACGGGGATGGCTTCAAGCAGATGTTCGGGCTTGTCGCCGTCCATTATCACTCCGCGTTCGGTTTCGAGCTTCCATGCGCCCTGGTTGATGTCGAGCACTATGACGTTCATGCCAAGATTGAGAGCCGCCTTCTGTGTCGAGAGGCGGGTGCGGAGGCTTGAATTGAAAAACACCATCATCAGGGTGCGGTTGCGGCCGAGTTCGGTGTAGGCGAAACGGTCGGCTTTGATGGCTCTTGCCTCGGCGATGGCTTCGCCGAGAGGGCCTATGTCGGCTACGGATGTAAAAGTTTTCATAGATATCGTCAGGTGTATTGGTCGGTTACTCGCCAGCATCGGCGAGGAGTGATTTGAATGCGGTCATGAACCGGCGCGCTTCTTCGAGGGGGAGTGAGAGAGCCGGGAGCAGACGCACGGTGTGGGCGCCGGCTCCGCCGGTGAAGATGTGGCGGTCAAACAGCAGCTTCCGGCGCAGTTCGGAGGCATCGCCTTCGATCTCCACGCCGATCATCAGTCCGCGGCCTCGCACATCCTTGAGGGATGACATTCCACGGAGCTCGCCGAGCAGGTAGTCGCCGACTTTTGCGGCATTTTCTATGAGATGTTCCTCCTCGATGACGTCGAGCACAGCCAGAGCGGCGGCGCAGGCCAGATGGTTGCCGCCGAATGTGGTGCCGAGCATCCCTTTGCGGGCTTCGAAGCGGGGCGATATAAGCACTGCGCCCATCGGGAATCCGTTGGCTATGCCTTTAGCGGCCGTGATCAGGTCGGGGCGTATGCCCGACGGCTGGTGGGCGAAGAACGAGCCTGTGCGTCCGTAGCCGCTCTGTATCTCGTCGAGTATGAGCATCGTGCCTGTCGATTCGGTGGCTTCGCGAAGCTGGCGCAGGAATTCAGGCGATGGCTCGTGGATGCCCGACACACCCTGTATGCCCTCGATGATCACCGCTGCATACTGGCGGGTGGCGAGTTCGCGCCGCACGGCCTCGATGTCGCCCAGCGGCACGAAGGTGACGTTGGGTGTGGCGTTGAATGGCGATACTATCTTGGGATTGTCGGTGGCCGCCACGGCGCCTGATGTGCGTCCGTGGAATGCCTGCGAGAATGCCAGCAGACGGCTTCGTCCGGTGTGGAACGATGCGAGTTTTATGGCGTTTTCGTTGGCCTCGGCTCCGGAGTTGCAGAGAAAGAGCGAATAGTCGTCGTAGCCCGACACCTCGCCAAGGCGTTCGGCCAGGCGTGTCTGGAGCGAATTGCCTACGGAGTTGGAGTAGAATCCGAGTCTGACGGCCTGCGAGGCTATGGCCTCCACGTAGCGCGGATGGGCGTGTCCTATGGATATGACGGCGTGTCCGCCGTAGAGGTCGAGATATTCCGTACCGTCGGCCGTGTAGACGTATGAGCCTTGTCCCCTGACAGGCTCTATGTCATATAGTGAATATACGTCGAATAGTTTCATGTTTGTGTTGTGGTCAGAAGGCTGATGGTTTGAGGCGGAGTCCGGCGGTTTCGTCGAATCCGGCCATGATGTTCATATTCTGCACGGCCTGTCCGGAGGCGCCTTTGAGAAGGTTGTCGATCGCGCAGGTGATGAGAAGACGTCCCTCGACGGCTGCGATGCCGATGACGGCTTTGTTGGTGTTGACAGCCTGCTTGAGGTCGACCTCTCCGGGCGCTACTACGGTGAATGGCGCCGTGGCGTAGAAGTCGGTGTAGAGCTTGCGAGCGGCCTCTTCGGTCATGTCGGTGTGGATCCATGTCATGGCGTAGATGCCGCGGGCGAAGTTGCCTCTGACGGGTACGAAGTCGATCGTGCCGTTCCAGCCGTTCTGAAGTCCCTGGAGCGACCGGCGTATCTCGGCGAGATGCTGATGGTTGAAGGGCTTGTAGACCGACAGGTTGTCGCTGCGCCAGCTGAAGTGGGTGGTGGCTCCCGGTTTGACTCCCGCGCCTGTGGAGCCTGGCACTCCGCTGACGCTGATGCGGTCGGGGAGCAGTCCGGCGGCGGCAAGGGGGAGCATCGACAGCTGTAGGGCTGTG
>JAIDKJ010000073.1 GCA_029051835.1 Paramuribaculum sp.
AGCACCGGAGTGATGTTGTCGGTGGGCGCCTGCCAGTCGTCGCTCATCCAGCCCTGCTTGGCCGATCCGTAGACGGTCGGGAAGTCGAGCTGTTCCTCGGTGGCGTCGAGATTGCACATCAGATCGAACACCATCTCCTGCACCTCGTCGGGACGGCAGTTGGGCTTGTCGACCTTGTTGATCACCACCACCGGCTTCAGTCCGAGCTGTATGGCCTTCTGGAGCACGAAGCGGGTCTGTGGCATCGGGCCTTCGAAGGCGTCGACGAGGAGCAGACATCCGTCGGCCATGTTGAGCACACGCTCCACTTCTCCTCCGAAGTCGGCGTGTCCCGGGGTGTCGATGATGTTGATCTTTGTGTCCTTGTAGGTGATGGAAACGTTTTTGGAGAGTATCGTTATGCCTCTTTCACGTTCGAGGTCGTTGTTGTCGAGTATGAGCTCGCCGGTTGATTGATTGTCGCGGAAAAGGTGTCCGGCGAGTAGCATCTTGTCCACGAGGGTGGTCTTGCCATGGTCAACGTGGGCTATGATAGCTATGTTTCTGATGTTTTGCATAAATTCTCGTTGATATTCGGGCGCAAAATTACACAAAAATCATCACATATCAGCGTCCGCCGTCCAAAAACGCAAAAACGTCGGGCTGATCAGGGCGTGTGCAGGCATGTCTCGCGGTGGCGGATGTGCATGATGGCGGAATGATGTTAAACGGATGTTAAAATGTTAAATTTGCAATCTATTTGATGATTTCGGTTTGGAATTATTAAACAAATGCATATCTTTGCAAAAGATTTTTTGCGATACTGATGCACTTTAGTCATTGATTGTAGAGTTTTACATAAGAAACATTGCATTCCTTTGATCTATTTTGAACCTGACAAGAATACTCGGAGAAATTTTGTACCATGAAATTTTACCGCTAAGATTCATTTGCCAGACGTATTTCAGAAAAAGCTAACTTGAAAACCGTTATATTATACATTTTTTGCGATGAATACACTGCGACTTATGGTCGTAATAGCAATGCTTATACCATCGGCCGTGTATGCCGACCACAAGGGTGGCGTATCGGATTCGGTAAAAGTATTGTTCAAGCTCGGACACAGGCATTATGATCCGGGTTTCAGCGACAATGCTGCCAGGATGGATGCGTTCATGCGTTCGCTCCACCGTGCCGACAGCATGAACAATATTGACCACATAGTGATAAGGTCGAGCGCTTCGCCCGACGGAACCAACCGCGCCAACGAGCGGCTGACGGTCAACCGTTGCCGTTCGCTCGCCGAGTATATATCCTCGCGTGGCCGGATCGATGCAGCCAAGATAGAGTCGGCTCCGGTGGGCATAGGCTGGGACGAGCTGCGGCAGATGGTGATGGAGCGCAGCGATGTGCCCTGCCGCGATGAGGTGGTGCGGATTATCGACGAGACTCCGGTGCTGATCACCGATGCCGAGGGCAAGATAACCGGCGGACGCAAGAAGGCGCTGATGGATCTGGCCGGCGGCAAGCCCTACCGATGGATGTACGACAATCTTTTCGGCGAACTGCGCAGCGGTCTTGGAATATCGCTTTATGTCAACGATCTGGAGGCCGACCGCGCCGAAGCGGCCCGCCTCGCAGGGCTCGCCTCCGGCAGCGGAGTGAATGATATTGCGATGGGCGAATCTTCTGAATCTCAACAAATTACCCTCCCCTATTCGCCTGACGAAGCCGAGCAGGGCACTGATATAACCGGCGATCTCCTCCGGGAGGAGGCGGCGGATTCATCGCAAGAGGGGGACAGCGGGTCGGCCGATAAGGCGTCGGACTCCGACGAGGCAGTAGCAGGCGAACCGTTGCATCGGTTTGCCCTCAAGACCAATCTTCTTTACTATGCCATACTGATGCCGTCGATCGAGGCCGAGTGGCGCATCAACCGCGACTGGTCGGTCAATATCGAGGCCGATGTGGCATGGTGGAGCAAAAAATCACGTCATAAATATTATCAGCTGGCTGTGGTCAGCCCCGAGGTGCGCCGCTGGTTCAAGGTGCGCAAACCTTGGCACGGCATGTATGCCGGCGCTTTCCTGGGCTACACCTGGTATGATCTCGAAAACGGCCGCCGCGGTCATCGCGGCGAAGGTGGCGCCGTCGGTCTGTCGTGGGGCTATATGTGGCCTATAAGCCGCTGCTGGTCGCTCGAGGCGGGCATCGGCGTGGGCTATCTCTATACCCGCTACAAGGAATACCGTCCGTTTGACGGACACTATCTCTATGAGCGTACGAAGTCGTCGCACTACGTCGGACCGCTAAAGGCCAAGCTGGCCATTGTGTGGCGTTTTGACGATCTGAACAGGAAAGGAGGCCGCAAATGAAACATTCCATATTACGCCCCGCGGGCGTCACAGCCGTGTGCGCCACGCTGATGTGTCTGTCGGTATCATGCCGCAAAGACCTTTGCTACGACCATTTCCGCAAAGCCTCGGTAGCTCTTGACTGGGAATTGGTGTGGGAGCGCGACTACGGTCATCACCACGAAGCCGGATGGGACGAATCGTATCATGGATTTTCCTACGGATATCTGTCGCCTGCGATGCCCGAAGGTGTGACCATGCTTACCTACGGGCAGGATCCGATGCCTACCGAAACGTTTATGGGTGTCGAGGGCGCTGACGTAAACATAGGCGAGGGCGGCACACATTCGATGCTGCTGTATAACAACGACACAGAGTATATAGTGCTTTCAGATGTGGCCTCACTGCCGGTGGCACGCGCCACCACCACGTCGCGCTCCCGTTCCTCGCTGAAAAATCTTCAGTCGATGCATCCCGATGAGCGGAGTGTCAATCCCCCCGATGTGCTCTTTGCATCATTTGTCGACGGAGTTCCGGAGATCGGTATTCATGAGAAGGAGGCAATATCGGCGAAGATGCAACCGCTCGTGTATACCTACGTGATAAGATACGAGTTCGAACACGGTGCGGAGCATGTGGCTCTGGCCCGAGGTGCTCTTGCGGGCATGGCCGAGGCTGTGTATCTGCGCGACGGAGTGACTTCCGAGGAGTGCGCGACTCTGCTTTACGACTGCTCGATGACATCCTATGGAGCAGTGGCTACGGTGAGATCGTTCGGCGTGCCGGGATTTCCCGATGAGTATTACGGACGGACTCCACGGTCGCGCAGCGATAGAGTCTATTCGCTCAATCTTGAGGTAAGACTGACCAACGGCACTATAAAGGAATTTCTTTTTGATGTCAGCGACCAGATAGCCTTACAGCCACGCGGAGGTGTGATCACGGTCGGAGAGATCCGGGTGGAGGACAGCGAGAATCAGGTGACCGGCGACTTCAATGTGACAGTCGATGACTGGGGCGATGCCGAGGACGTGGATCTCTCCGTGGGTGTGGAATTTCAGGATAAGTAGTATCCGAAAAGATCCGACAGACAGAAAATTATAAATTACCAATCATTAACTTCAAAAACTGTTTTTTGAGATGAAAACAACCAACTTCATGCTGGCCATGGGTGTGATAGCGCTTACGGCCTGTACGTCGACCGACGTTGTGGAGGAGAGCCTGCAGCAGACAGCTATAGGCTTCGCAAGCCACGTAAACAAGCCGAGCCGTGCGATCGACAAGGCCGATGAACTGACCCAGTTCCAGGTGTTCGGAAGCTACAAACTCGGCACGCAGTCAAACCGTATCGTCAACTTCAACGATGTAATGGTGTCGCGCGCTGATGCTGCGACTGCATGGTCGTATACCGATCCGCGTTATTGGCTTGAAAATGCGTCGTATATGTTCTACGCATACTCCAACGACAATTCCGCTCTTGGCAACGGCGAGGGTACGGCGGCATTCAGCAATGCTACAGGTGTGCTCAGCATCGAGAATTATATAGCCGATGCTACTCATCAGAAGGATCTGGTATTTGCCAAATCGACAGAGATCACCGGTAAGAAAACCGGCAACTCGCCTGTGGCGTTTACGTTCAAGCATGCTCTTGCCCGCATTCATGCCACGTTCAAAAGCGGATTCCCCGAAGGTTACGAATGCAAGATAAGCGATTTCAAGGTAGTCGACGCGTATACTCACGGCGATTTCAGCTCAGAGTCGCTTTCTGCCGACAACGTGTGGAAAGTAAAAGGCGAAACAACGGGTAATATCGATCTTTCGCTTACTTCCGGTAAGGATGTGTGCACCTCCAAAACTGCAACAGCCGAAGCGGTCGATGTGATGAGCGGATATGTCTATGTAATCCCCAACGACTATACGAATGAAGACGAGAATCAGATAGGCAAACACGGTTCGGTTTCTTTTACATTCAAAATAGATGTGACCAACCCCAATGGTGAGGCTGTACTTGGCCGCAGTCTGAAAGCCACATGGACACCCAAATGGGAGATGAACAAGAGCTATAATTACAATATCACCATCAACGGTTCGGCCGCAGGACTCGAAAAAATCGAGTTTACCGTAGCAACTGTAGATGGCTGGGAAGAGGGTGTTCCGACTCTGGAGGATATAAGCCTTGGCGCCAATTTCTCAGAAGATTAAACAATAGACCTATGGGCGGGGATCTTTCTGCTGCAGTCCCCGCCCACGGGTATCTGACACATAGTCGGAAAACGGATGTAATATCCTTTGTTTGTTTGAGTGCGGCAGAACTCTCATGGGTGTGCCGGACTTATAATCTCCACCATCTCTTCTCGTCTTATCCTCTCTCCACCATATCACTCTCTCCTTTTTAATCAGATAATTCACTAAATATCAATATACACATCGCAACGATGCAACTAAGAATACCAAAATCGATCTTTTATCCGATAGCAATGCTTCTTGCCGGATGTTCTTCGACCGACGGACCTCTGCCGGAAGATGAACCCTCGGCTCTGCGCATGGAATTTACTGCAAAAGAGATCAGTGGATCGAGAGCGCTCACGACAGCCGATAATATCACCGACCAGCCGTTTGCCGTGTGGGGCAGCTATGTCAACACGGAAAATCCCGGTGCTCATCAGGCAGTGTTTGATGCTACGGAGGTGGCTTTTTCGACTGAAAACAATGCCTGGGGGTATGCCGATACGCAATACTGGTTGCCGGGCTTTACATACAGTTTCGCGGCTCTGCATCCGGCAGGCGCCGATGGTGCGAAGGCGACATTCGCGAAGGGCGCCATGACGCTCGACTATACGATAAGCACCGATCCGAACGAGCGGGTGGATCTGCTGCATGCCGTGGCCGAAAAGGAGTGCGGCGACTATACGGCGGATCCGACGCTCGTTCCGGGTCCGGTGGCCATGCAGTTTGCCCACATCCTCTGCCAGGTGCATTTCCTGGTCAGGGTAGATCCGGCCGTGCGTGGCAATGTCACCGTCACCTCCGCCAAGCTCTGGGGCATAGACCGCCGGGCGATCTTCGAGAAGGCGCCTTCATCGGACGGTTACCACTGGGTGAATATGCCTGACCGTGGCGACGCGCTGACGACCACCAAGGATGCGCCCTACGCAGTGCGTACCGAAGCGCTGACGATCCCGAGCGGCGAGAAACATCATCTGTTTCAGGTCGGGGAGAACCGTCTGCTGATCATACCGCAATATGTGGGCACGGACGCCACTCTTGAGGTGGAATACACTATGCCCGACGGCACACAGCGCAAGGCAACGGCTGATGTATGGCAGGCGGCAGCCAGTCACGACGGCCGCTGGCTGATAGGCAAGAATTTCAGCTACACTATGGTAGTGGGTGCTGACGAATATATAATCTTCGAAAAGCCTGTGATCTCCGACTGGCAGCTGTCGGAGGGCGGCAACTACATAATTCAGGATAAATAATACAGGCTAAGTAATAACAAGCATGAAACCAATCTATAGACGCAATATGCATCTGGCCTGCGTGGTGGCAACGGCTCTGGCGCTTGGCGGATGCCAGAGCGACGAGCCGGCCAATCAGCTCGATCCGCAGGAGTATATCCATTTCGGAAGTCCGACGCTGTCGGGCGGCGAGTCGCGCTCCACTATGGTCGGTGAGTTCGGCGAGTCGGCCGGGCAGGTGCCTTCGTTCAAGGTGTGGGGCTACTGTGTGCCTACAGCTGTGGGCGGCAGCACTCTCGATTATGAGGGAGCGAAGTCGCAGTGGGATGTCAAAGTGGGTCATATCGGCGGAGCCGATGTGATGGATGGAGTGGAGGTGACCGTCAAGGCCGACGGCAGTACTGTCTACTCTCAGCCCAAGGCGTGGATCAATGCCGACAAGCAGGATTCGTACGACTACACTTACTCATTCGTGGCTATGGCCAACACCGGAGCCGCCCAGGTGGAGCATATCATATCGAAGGCGTCGAACATGCAGTATCCGCGGCTCCGCTTCGATATGCCTTTTGGCAATACCGGGAGCAGCACGTCGACCGGTGCGGCTCTTGATCCGAATGACGTGCCCGACGCACTGATGGCTACGATGTTTGACCGCACCCGCCGCATGGGCAAGGTGCCGATGACTTTCAACCATATACTGACCGGGGTGAGATTTCGCGCCGTCAACCGTTCGGGTCAGATCCTGCGGGTGAAGCGCGTGAGCCTGTCGGGGCGGTTCTACCGCACGGGCTACTATGCCTTCGGCTCGTCGACAAAGCGCGAGATGTGGGTGGACGATCTCAACACCAGTTCATACGCGGGCACTTTTACCGTATTTTCGGGCGATCAGACCGTGGCCGACGAAACGAGCGCCGTGCTGGGCGTGAATCCCGGTGATCCGGCCGACGCGCTCGGCAGCGTGCTCCTGCTGCTGCCCAACCCCAACGGACGTCCGCCGGTGGGCGACAATGACGCTTCGGCGGTGTATTCGCTCGGCGACAACAAGGTGATAACAATCGAATATACTCTCACTCCGGCAGGTGGCGCTGAATCGGCGGTAAAGACCGGGTCGACCGGCACTTTCTCGCTCCACTACGTGCCGTCGGCCAATACTCTCCACACGGCCAACCTCACCTTTACGGGCGATCGCGTGATAGTGCTGTTTCAGGCCGACAACAATACCAACTGGGAGTCGGGTTCGGACAATAATATTGAAATCCATTAAGCATTCGAGCAGATTATGTTTGATATAGTTCGTAAAAATATATTCAGAACGGCGTTGTTGACTGCAATGGCGGCCGTTGCGGCCTCATGTGCCGATCATGACGACGCTCCGGGGCTTTCCGATACGGGAGCCGACGGGCGGCTGTCGTTTTTCGCGGCCGATATGGTGCCGCAGTATGTGGATCCGTCCGACATGGCTTCGCGCGCCGGCGATCCGAAGACCGAGGCCGAGAAGGAGATCAAGACTCTGCACGTGTTCTTTTTCGAAACCGACGGAAGCGGCAACCCGGCCGCGCTCGCCGATTTCAAGTTTGACAATTTCACTCCTTATCAGAAAATCAAGGGCAATGTGATCACCGTGCCCGATGCGGCCATAGAGTCGGGCCGGCTCAGTGGCCTCAAGATAGTGGCGGTAGCCAACATCAACGGCACTGACGAGGAGGCCACAGGCGAGATAGGCACGCAGGATGATCCCAACATGTTTCTAACCGCGTATTCTAACCACGGCAAGATCGGAAGCGGCACACGCGCCCCAGAAAATCCCTACATGATAGAGTCGTATGAGGATCTGAAAAAATGGGTCTACAGCCCGAAGCTTCGCAGCGACGAGGGTACGCCGGTGACCGATCTGCCCAAAGCGGGAATGCCTATGACCGGCGAGAGCGAAGTGCTCACCGCCGATCTGCTCAACGGCAATGTCATAGTGCAGATGAAGGCCATGATGGCGAGAGTGGATATCTCGGTGAAGCTCGATCCGGCGCAGGAGAGCCTCGACGGACGGTTGCCTGTGATGACTGTGGACGGTTACGGCGTGATGAATATGCCGTCGCACGTGGCGTTTGACCAGCCGACGGTCACCGACGTTACCGACGAGGCGGGCAATCCCGATCCGGATAAGATAGAGGCGTCGTTTGAGGTGAAGCTCGACAATCCGGTGAGAATTGACAAGAATACGGCTGTTCCGCCGGTGTTCACCTATTACACCTACGAGAATATACAGGAGCCGAACGGGACTATAGAGGATGCGGTGCCCGCCAATCTGAAAAGTCTCATAGCGGGATATACCGACGCGGAGAAAGAGAAGGTGTTGCAGCGGTGGAAGCCGAAGATAGCCAAGACTGGGCAGGCCTCGGCGCTTGTGCTGACGGGCACTTACACCACTCATCAGAACATGACCTACAAGGCGCGTTTTACGATCTATATGGGATCGAACACGACGGATAAATTCGACGTGAGGCGCAACCACAAGTATAACAACTATATAACGATACATGGTCTGGACTACGTCAGAAACTCCGACGACGAGGCGTATACGTTTGACGGCCGCGTCAATGTGGTGACCGACAATCCGCTGTATCTGGCGATAGTCAACGAGCGTAAGGTCGACGCCCATGCGTCGGTGCGTCCGATGGACGTGTGGCTGCTGCTGCGCGAGCCTGACCCGAAGGATCCGGATCAGAAATTTCCCGAGGTGACTCACAATTCTACGGTCAAGGTGAAGATTCCCGATGGCTGCGACTGGATAAGGATGGTGATGGTGCCGCGTTCGGAGATGCAGGCCACCGATTTTAAGGCCGGAACAGGCTCTGAGCCGTATTTCACGACCGATCTGTTTGATCGGATCGACAACAAGAGCGTGCTCAGCGGTCATCATGAGGGCGCGCAGTGTGGCCGTGAGGTAACGGTCAACAGCACTCCGACGCTCAACAATTCGCGCTCGCGCATATATTTCTATATCGACGAGAATGTGGATGTGACTGCCGCCGGCTACGGCGACCGCACGGCCCGCATAGAGATCGAGTATTCCAACGACAAGGATGGCGGCGAAGTGCGCCACCGTTATCTCGAGATCGAGCAGCGCGGCCTCGTGAAAGTCGATGCGACGTGGGGAAGCGGTGCGACTGCGGATAGGGGCATTAATACGTGGATGGAATATTACGAGGAATATCTTGAACACAATGACCCTCTCGACAAACATGAGATGCCGGCCGAACTTTACAGCGGACTGCAGTGGGGATTGCGCGGACAGGCTGTTAGAAATGTGGTGTCCGGTCAGAACGGATGTCTGATGTACAGACTGCAGAATCGTGATGGAGAATCAGGGCTTACAAACAGATGGAACGGAAATGATCCGTTTGAATACTCCAAGAAGATAATAGATCAATCGTCGTCACTGTCGACGGTAAAGATATACAATGATGCGGAGCCGTCGTCGGCCTTCCATTATGTGGTGGGTAAAAACAAGCGTAAATCTGACGGCAATCTGCCCGACAATATGTCGAGCGGATGGTATATGCCAGGCATCAGAGAGCTTGAGGTGGCGTTTGTGCAGCACTACGTGACGTTCGACGATTTCCGTGGCAATCTGTATTGGTCGGCGGCGTGTGGAACAACCAATAATCTCGGATATAGTGAGCAAACCAATAACGCGCGTGCGACCCGCGTGACGCTCAACGGTAATACTCCTACATATATTGAGAGTACCGGCAGCAGTGCTGGTGCGCAGGATCGTAACAACCGTCTGCGCATTCGGGCGTTCTATAAACAGCCTTAAACAATTGCCGGTACGTCGGCTGAATAATATGGCGCCGCATGGATTGTCGAGATCCGCGCGGCGCCATTATTTTAGTTCGCCCGACATGGGCATCATCTAACGGGTGGAAGTCCCGAGCGCGCCCCGATAGCGGGAAGCGCATAGTCCGAGGCAACGGTGTCTACCGAGAGGAGAATCGGAAGGA
>JAIDKJ010000074.1 GCA_029051835.1 Paramuribaculum sp.
CAAATATACTGTCGACAATTTCCGCGTCGATCAGAAGACCGACTACGACAAGCTCACTCTGGAGATCACAACCAATGGCTCGATACTTCCGAAGGATGCCCTGAAGGAGGCTGCCAAGATACTGATCTACCATTTCATGCTCTTCTCGGACGAGAAGATCACTCTGGAGGCCGCCGAGGCTGAAGGCAACGAGGAGTTTGACGAGGAGGTGCTCCACATGCGTCAGCTTCTGAAGTCGAAGCTTGTCGATATGGATCTGTCGGTGCGCGCTCTCAACTGTCTGAAGAGCGCCGAGGTGGAAACACTCGGAGAGCTGGTGCAGTACAACAAGACCGATCTGCTGAAGTTCCGCAACTTCGGCAAGAAGTCGCTGACTGAGCTGGACGATCTGCTGGCAAGCCTCAACCTGTCGTTTGGTATGGACATTTCAAAGTACAAATTAGATAAAGAGTAATAACGATGAGACACAATAAGAATTTCAATCATCTCGGACGCAAGAAGGCTCATCGCGACGCCCTTCTTGCCAACATGACCATCTCGCTCATCATGCACAAGCGCATCTTCACTACTCTGGCCAAGGCCAAGGCGCTGCGCATGTATGCCGAGCCTCTGATCAACCGTGCGAAGGAGGATTCGATGAACAATCGCCGCCTCGTGTTCGCTTATCTCCAGAACAAGGAGGCTGTCACTGAGCTTTTCCGTGAGGTTTCGACCAAGATCGCTGAGCGCAACGGCGGCTATACCCGCATTCTGAAGACCGGCAACCGTCTGGGCGACAATGCCAAGATGTGCATGATCGAACTCGTTGACTACAATGAGAACCTGCTCAAGGAGAAGGGCGCCAAGAAGGAGGGTCGCACACGTCGTTCGCGTCGTGGCGGTCAGAAGGCAGCCGCTGCCGAGGCTCCCGTTGCAGTCGAGGCTGAAAAGGAACTCCCCGCAGCCGAGGCCGAGAAGGAGGCTTGATGACCGACTGACATGCTGCGCTTCGATATGCGTCGATGACGCTGTCGGCACGGCGCTGCAATACAATACGGACGCTGATCCCTGCAAAGGGGTCGGCGTCTGTCCGTTTCGGGGCGTGATGCAACGTTTTTTTTGAAAAATTCATCATTGGCCGGATGGTAATTAGGCGGTGTTTTATTAACTTTGCGAAATGAAACGGTGTGTGGCCGCCGCCGTGCGGGCATGGCGCCGAAATGAAGGCATAATATTTCAATAGATATAACCAACTATTAAAGCAACACCAAGTTATGAAAATCGAAAAGATCATCGGTCGTGAGGTGCTCGACTCGCGCGGCAACCCCACCGTGGAAGTAGACGTAATCCTTGAGTCGGGTGCACGCGGACGTGCATCTGTTCCTTCGGGAGCATCCACCGGCGTCAACGAGGCTCTCGAGCTTCGCGACGGTGACAAGAGCCGTTATATGGGCAAGGGCGTGCAGAAGGCTGTGGCCAACGTCAACGGTCCGATCGCCGAGGCTCTCAAGGGCATGTCGGCTCTCGATCAGATCAAGATCGACGAGGCTATGATAGCTCTCGACGGCACTGAAACCAAGAGCAATCTCGGCGCCAACGCCATCCTCGGCGTTTCGCTCGCTGTGGCCAAGGCCGCTGCCGACTATCTGGATCTGCCCCTCTACAAGTATATCGGCGGAGCCAACTCTTACGTTCTGCCCGTTCCGATGATGAACATCATCAACGGTGGCGCTCACTCCGACGCTCCTATCGCTTTCCAGGAGTTCATGATCCGTCCTATCGGCGCATGCTGCTTCAAGGAGGGTATCCGTATGGGCACTGAGGTGTTCCACAACCTCAAGAAGGTGCTCCACGACCGCAACCTGTCGACCGCTGTCGGCGACGAAGGCGGCTTCGCTCCCGCTCTGGACGGCACTGAGGATGCCCTCAACGTGATCATCAAGGCTATCGAGCTGGCCGGCTATGTTCCCGGCAAGGATGTGACCATCGGTCTGGACTGCGCTTCGTCGGAGTTCTACAAGGATGGCATCTACGACTACACCTGGAAGCAGGCTGACGGTGCGAAGTACACTTCGGAGGAGCAGGCCAAGTATCTGGAGAAGCTCGTCAACGAGTATCCTATCGACTCGATCGAGGACGGTATGGCCGAGGGCGACTGGGAAGGCTGGAAGATCCTCACCGATCTTATCGGCAACCGTTGTCAGCTCGTGGGCGACGACCTGTTCGTGACCAATGTGAAGTATCTCCAGAAGGGTATCGATCTCGGTTGCGCCAACTCGATCCTCGTGAAGGTGAACCAGATCGGTTCGCTCACCGAGACTCTGCGCGCCGTAGAGCTCGCTCAGCGCAACGGCTACACTGCTGTCATCTCGCACCGTTCGGGCGAAACAGAGGATGCCACAATCGCTGACATCGCTGTGGCTACCAACGCCGGCCAGATCAAGACCGGTTCGGCAAGCCGTTCTGACCGTATGGCCAAGTACAACCAGCTTCTCCGCATTCAGGAAGAACTCGGCGAGGCTGCACAGTATGGCTACGGCAAGCGCTCGAAGCGTCAGGCTTAAACCACGCGCCGCATAGCAGCTCAGGCTGCTTGACATATTGAATACAGATCCGGCCCGGATGCTCCATTGCGGAGAGTCCGGGCCGGATTGCTTTGTCGTGTCGCCGGGATTGGGGCGGGGCGGTCAATTGTTGAGTCGCACCACTCGTATGCCCTGGGCTGTGCGACGGCGCTGGATGTAGGTGGCGAGGGGGAGTGGGTCGACGATCACTTTGCCTGCGGCCGATGATGCGTGTAGCAGGTGGATCTTGCCGTCGGTGTCGCGTGTGGCTATGCCGATGTGCTGTACGTCGAGTCCGGGCGTTTTTGTGACGATTGCAATGATGTCGCCCTCCTGTATGTCGGCTTTGTCGATGGCCGATGTCTTGATGTAGGGGAAGCGGTGGGATCTGAAGCCGATCTCCATGTTTTTCATCGCTTCGAATGTGGCTGAGTCGGCGAGCGCCGGATATTTATCTCTGTTGCGGGTGATGAAGTCGAGCGTCTTGACCTGATATGAGGGTGTTGTCACGACGCGCGATGTCATGTCGGTGAGTGTTCCCCGGTGGGCGTTGTCGATGATCCAGTCGCTTATATAGTGGAGTCGCGATGCGTATCCGTCGATGTGTCCCTGGCGGTAGCGGAGCCGTTCGAGGTTGTAGACCATGTCGTGCCACGACGATCGTCCTTCGCCTATAGTGATGGCCATTGCGGCTACTGTTTCCACGAATGTGGTGCAGTCCATGCGCTGCATGTCGATGCGCAGGCATTCGGTGTCGCCTTCGAGCGTGCCTGCAGCGTAGGGCGTGTCGGCGAGCATTCGTCCCAGTGCGGCCATGCGTGCGTTGGGTGTGCGAAGGTCGAGGGTTTCGGCCTGCGAGAGCATCCGTGTGATGGTGGCGGTGTCGGTTTTCTCGTCGGCAAAGCATGCTTCGCCGGGTGCGATTGCTGCCGCAGCGAGCGGCAGAGTGGCCATGGCGGCCATCATTATTATGCGCTGAAATATGTTTTTTGGCATGACGATGTTG
>JAIDKJ010000075.1 GCA_029051835.1 Paramuribaculum sp.
CGTGTCGCGCGATGGTTGTACGGTCGGGTTTTCGCTATATAGAGTTTTTTCACTACCTTTGCAGTCGGTTTCAGGGAAGGTGGCGGGCTTATTGTCGGCTGTGTTCCTGACTTGTGAAACCTATCCATGGATTATAACGAACTTTAAGTTTAAGATATGAATCGTCTGTTAGTTATGATTTGCGGGCTGATGCTGTCTTTGGTGGCATTGGCTCAGGCGCCTGAAGCGCCGGTGCGTTGGCAGGTGACTGTAAGGATGACATCGGCTACCGAAGGAACGGCTGTATTCAAAGCCCGTCTGCAACCCGGCTGGCATCTGTATGGTATGCAATTGCCCGAAGGCGGACCGAAGCCTACCGTGATAGATCTTGCAGCGAGCAAGGGGGTGAAGTTCACATCGCCGCTCAAGCCCGACCGGGAGCCGCTGACCGTACACGACAAGATGTTTGGCATCGATCTCAACTGGTGGGATTCAGATATAGTGATTCGACGTAAATTTACAGTCACTGATCCTGCCGGAGCACGTATAGCCGGCAAAATAACATTCATGGGGTGTAACGATCAGACTTGCTCGCCGCCCTCCGATTTCAAATTTGACAAACCTGTGCCTAAAAAGTCATGAAAAAGATAATATTGATGGCAGCCATAGTGCTGTCGGCGCTGGCTTCATCGCTCAACGCGCAGATACTGAATCCAATCAAGTGGGAGGTAAGCTCCGAAATGACATCCTCCGCAGAGGGTGTCATAAGATATGCCGCCACTATCGAGTCGGGATGGCACCTTTATGGCACTTCGCTGCCCGAAGGGGGGCCAAAAGCCACCTCGATAAGCTATGACCGTATGGAGGGTCTGGAGTTGGTGGGTGATCTTGTCCCGTCACAGACTCCGGTCGAAAAGATCGACAAGACGTTCAATCTGAAGCTTAACTGGTGGGAGAGCAACGTGGTTCTCACGCAGAAATTTCGTCTGAAAGATGGCGGCAAAGGGTATGCCATCGCGGGAGTCATAACATTCCAGGGCTGCAACGACGGAAGCTGCATTCCTCCTACACGCGAAACGTTTGAGGTTGTCAGCGAGGATTTCGTGGCAGGACAATCGGAGCCGGCGGCAGCGGTGGCTGACAATGTGTCGGCGGCAGCGTCCGAAGCCTCATCTTCGACATCCGACTGGTGGAAGCCGGTCGTATTTCCCGACAATGGAGAAACGACCAGCCAGAATATAGCTGATTCGTCGTGGTGGTACATATTCATCTGGGGATTCATCGGCGGCCTTGTAGCTCTGCTCACCCCCTGCGTATGGCCGATGATACCGCTGACGGTAAGCTTCTTCCTGAAGAAAAACGGCTCTAAGGGCAAGTCAGTGCGCGATGCTGTGATTTACGGCGGAGGCATCATTG
>JAIDKJ010000076.1 GCA_029051835.1 Paramuribaculum sp.
CCGGCTCGTGGGAATCGATCGTCAACTTCAAGAATCTCGACGCATCACACCGCACAGAGGCCATCTGCTCCAACGCACAGTGGTTTGAAGATCATTCGCCTGTCGATCCCCGCTTCCGCAAGGACAAAGTGCAGGGAGTGACAGCCAAAGTGATCACGGCAGCTATACTTGCCGGCGACGCCTACCCGGCCACCCCGATAGGCATCAACCTGCCCAACTCCAACTGGATTAGAGCCAACCACGGATCCAAGTCAGTGACCATAGAAAACATCACACAGGCCTACGACGCCGCATCGCACGGCAACGGCTTCAACGAGGAGTTCGTGCCCGACGCCGCGACAAGAGCACTCATCGACAAGTATCTCTTCGTCACCGACAATCTCCATACCGACCTTCACGAATGCCTCGGACATGGATCCGGACGCATGCTGCCCGGTGTGGATCCCGACGCCCTGAAAGCCCACGGATCTACGCTCGAGGAAGCTCGCGCCGATCTCTTCGCCCTGTATTATCTTGCCGACCCCAAACTGGTGGAACTCGGACTGCTCGACAACCCCGACGCATACAAAGCCCAGTACTACCACTATCTGCTCAATGGCCTCATGACGCAGCTCATGCGTATCGAGCCGGGCAAGGATGTGGAGGAAGCCCACATGCGCAATCGTAAGCTGATCAGCGAATGGGTGCTCGAACATGGCAAAGAAGCCGGAGTGGTGTCGCTCGACAAGGTCAACGGCAAGACAGTGCTTACCGTCAACGATTACGAAGCCATGCGCCGGCTGCTCGGACAGCTTCTCGGCGAAGTGCAGCGCATCAAGAGCGAAGGCGACTACGAGGCAGGCGAAGCCCTTGTCGAAAAATATGCCGTAAAAGTTGATCCTCAGCTCCACAAAGAGATCCTCGACCGCTATGCCAACCTCTCGATAGCTCCCTACAAGGGATTTGTCAATCCGCGTTACGAAGTGGTGCGCGACGCTGCCGGCAATCCGGTGGATGTCACAGTGACTTATACCGAAGAATATCCCGAGCAGATGCTGCGCTACTCACAGCAGTACTCCACTCTCTGACCGCATCGGAGCGTCAGATGACTTCCGGGCAAAGCCCCGGAAGAGTGTTACTAAAAAAATGGTTTGTCATCCCGACAAACCATTTTTTTTAACCTTAAATCTAATACCATGAAAAAACACAGTGCAAATATAGTAATTATACTATCATAACACTGCTATAGGCCGGTGGTTCGCGTCCGATGTCGTTTTAACACACATTAACACCGCGGGTGCCTATATAATTAGTAACTTTACATCGCAAGAAAGAAGCATTCACATCATCTACATTTCCTAAACGACAATGAATAACCGAATACTGGTAATAGACGACGAAGAATCACTCTGCGAAATACTCAAATTCAATCTTGAAAAAGAAGGATATGAGGTCAATTGTGCATACAGCGCCGAAGAGGCTCTGACACTTGATCTTTCGGTATATTCCCTGATGATAGTCGACATAATGATGGAGCGGCTCAGCGGATTTGACTTCGCTAAACGCATTCGCAACAACTCTGCCACCGAAACCACCCCCATAATATTCTGCTCGGCTCTCAACGGAGAGGACGACACCGTCATGGGACTAAATATCGGCGCCGACGACTATATCACCAAACCATTTGTCATAAGCGAAGTGCTCGCCAGAGTCAGAGCCGTGTTGCGCCGGAGCCAGGCTCACAGACAATGGGCCATGTCGGCACCCAAAAGCATCTATGAGCCTGACATCACGTTCAACGGACTTCGAATCGACCGCAACGAAAAGCTCTGTTATCTCAACAATCAGGAGATCAACCTCACCAAGACCGAATTCGATATACTCCTCTTCCTTATCTCCCACCGCAACCGCATCCACTCGCGCGAGGAAATCATACGCAATGTGTGGTCAAACGATGTTGTGGTCACCAACCGCACTATCGACACCAATATTGCGCGCCTGCGCAAAAAGATAGGCAGCTACGGCGACAACATCGTGACCCGACTCGGTTTCGGATATGGCTTCAAAGAGACAGTTTAGTTATCGCTGGCGACTGTTCATACCTATGCTGGTATTGATGTGGACCGGCATGCTCGTACTGCTCTATCAGCAATACAAGCATGAGTCGGCCATCCGCACCGAACAGATCAGCAAGGAACTGAAGTTTATCAACAGCCGTATAATCAATGCCTATAAGAACGACATTGACATGCGGCCGTTCATGAACTTCATCAACGACTATTTCGCCAACTCAATGTACGAAGGCATCTCAGTGTGTGTCTACGACAAGGAGGGACGACTGATCTATAATGCCGGCGACACGCCTATCATACAGGATTTCTCCGAGGCCGCCGAGCGCGCCGAATTCCGCGAAGCCGAAGCCACCGGTGAAGGATCTAACGAATATCAGGAAGACGACCAGCTCTTCTACTCCGCCGCCTTGAAAAGCAACGACGGACAGATCTACGTGCAGACAACCGTTCCCTACACCATGACCATCGGTGAGGCCATCAGAGCCAACACCAACCTGTGGATCATATTCGTGATATTCTTGGCCATGGGAGGAATATGCTATTTCGCCACGCGATATCTGACAAAAAACATCGGACTGCTGCGCGACTTCGCCACCAAGGCCGCCGACAATATCGAAACGGTAGACGAAACCGACTTCCCTCACGACGAACTCGGCGACATTTCGCGCAAAATCATCAAGCTCTACCGCGACAAGGCCGACGCCGTAAAGAAAAGCGAGCGTGAACACAAGATCGCGCTTCATGCGGTCGAGGAAAAAGCCCGCATCAAACGACAGCTCACCAACAACATCAACCATGAGCTTAAGACACCCGTGGGAGTCATAAAAGGCTACCTCGATACAATCGCATCAAACCCCGACATGGACGCCCCCACGCGGCAACGCTTCATAAGCCGCGCACAGGACAACGTGGAGCGCCTGTGCAGCCTGCTCGGAGATGTGGCCACGATGGCGCGACTCGAAGACGGCACCGGAAATATCCCGGTCAAGGAGATCGACTTCCACGACCTTGTGTTC
>JAIDKJ010000077.1 GCA_029051835.1 Paramuribaculum sp.
CGAGAAGAAAAAAGCTGCCGCCGCACGTAAAAAACATGTGACAAATCCCTGGTAAGACAGGGACGCGACCACACTCTCTCTGCTCCGGACAAAATCGCCTGAATGCATATGAGCCGGCAACACAACATGATTTACACGACTTATCACGAAGCATGATGAAAAAGTTTCTGACATTCATAGCGCTGATGATCATTGCATCGGCCGGACTGAGAGCCGAAGTGGCGTTCAGGGTGAAAGCCCCCGAACGCGTGATGGTCGGCGAACAGTTCTACATCACCTACTCGGTAATCGACGGCAACCCGAGCCTGCGCTCCCTGCGCGTGCCGGAAATATCCGGATGCAAGCTGCTCTACGGCCCGTCGGAGAGCAGAAGCCAGAGCTATGAGATAATCAACGGCCGCACGCGCTCTAATTCGCGAGTCGACTACACCTACGTGTACCGCGCCGAAAAAGAGGGTGACGTCACCATCGGCGAGGCCTCGGTAGAAGCTGACGGACGGCAACTGTCGACCACCCGTCGAAAGCTCACCATCGTGGCAAGTTCACAGCCGGCCGCCTCCGGTCAGGGAACTTCCGGAAACGCTCCGGCCGTCAACGTCGACGATATATCCACCCAAAGCTCTGACCGGACCGTACAGTCGGACGACGTGTTTGTCAGAATCATCCTCAACAAGAGCACAGCTTACGAACAGGAGGCAATAGAATGCACCATCAAGCTTTATACCAAATATTCCATCTCCTCGTTCATGCCTACCAAGCAACCGAGCTTTGACGGATTTCTGATCGAGGAAGTGCCCATACAGGCGCAACTCAACGAGGTGGAAAACTATCGCGGCCAAAACTACATGACCGCCCTACTCAAACGGTGTATCATCTTCCCTCAGAAATCAGGACGGCTGACGATAAACTCAGGCAACTACGACATCAGCGTGGTGCAGTACGACAACGTCAACATGGGCTTTTTCAATGTACGTACTCCACAGGAACGCGACATAAAGGTCAGCTCCAACTCCGCCTCGATCGACATCAAGCCGTTCCCCTCGCCCCAGCCTGAAGGATTCAGCGGCGCGGTAGGAACATTCACCATCGACAGCCGCCTGGTGGGCAACAACTTCCGCACCAATGATCCGGCCACACTCATATATACAATCACAGGCACCGGCAATATCAAATATGTGAAGGAACCTGAGATCGACTTCCCGTCGGAGTTCGAGCTTTACAACCCGCAGACCGATTACGATACCAGAGTCAACGGCAGCACTGTCAGCGGCACTATGACCGTGGAATACACTTTCGTGCCGCAAGCCACCGGCCAGTTCAAGATCGGAAGCGACAAATTTGTATATTTCAATCCCTCAAACGGCCAGTACGTCACACTGTCGACCCCGGTCTACGACATCAAGGTAGCCAAAGGCACATCGACTGCGGCATCGGCCGAACAGAAGGAGATCGAAACCAAAAACACCGACATACTCCATATCAAGACCGGCGACAAGCATCCGTCGATGCACCGCACATACGTGATAGGCACATGGTGGTACTGGGGGCTGATAGCGCTGATGATAGCCGGAGTGGCCTGCGCCGCACTCGCGAGGGGCAAACGCGCCCGCATGGCGTCGGACGAGAAAGGCACACGCCTTATCAAAGCCAACAAAGTGGCACGCCGACGGCTGAAGCTTGCCAAGCACCTGTCGGAAACCGCCCAGGACGAGAAGTTCTATGAAGAGACCCTCAAGGCGATCTGGGGATACCTCAGCGACAAGCTCGGCATACCGGCCTCGCAGCTGACGCGCGACAATATCATGAATGTGCTTGCCGACGCCGGAGCGCCCGAAGAGGTCAGATCCAACCTCGGTGAAGTGCTCGACGACTGCGAGATGGCACGCTACTCTCCTGCCGACACACGTCCGTCGACAGCCGACATATACCGCAAGGCTTCACAAGCCATCAACAGTATGGAAAATATCAAGTTCAGGAAATGAAAATCATTCAGACCATATCACTGTGCGCAGCCATGACACTCTCCGCAGGCAGCGTCACAGCCCAGACACTCGACCAGCAGGCCGACTCGGCATATTCGGCCGACAGATTTGAAGAAGCCGCCGCACTCTACCGTCAGGCAATGGATGAGTATGGCCCTTCACCCGAACTGTATTACAATCTCGGCAACTCCTACTACCGACTCGGAGCACCGGGCAAAGCAATCGTGGCCTACGAACGCGCTCTGCGCATCGACCCTACTTTTTCCGACGCACGTACCAATCTGGAATTTGTCAACTCGCGTCTGGCCGACAGACAGGGTGAGCGCGGATCATTCATGAGCAACGCATTCGACCGGTTGGCCACCACGCTCACTCCCAACGGATGGGCCTGGGTCGCATTCGCGATCTTCGCTCTGTGCATGGTATGCGTGGCACTGTATATACTCACCGACACTGTCATCATCAGAAAAGCCGGATTTTTCGGAGGCATACTGCTGCTGCTTACCTCTGCCGGAGCCATGCTGACCGCTTTAAGAGCACGTAATATCTCGCGTGCCGACAATATGGCCGTCATTATAGCTCCGTCGACCATACTGAGCACTTCGCCGCGCGAGCCCAAAGACCGGAACGAAGAGGCCATGCTGCTGCATGAAGGAGTGAAGCTGCAGATACTTGACTCGATATCCGAACGCTCCGATACTACTGGCTTAAAATGGTTTGACGTGCAGATCGACAACAACCACCGTGCCTGGATCAAGTCGACAGACGTAGAGAAAATCTGAATTTATGCTCTAAAACATAACAGGATTTTCGGTAAAATATTTGGCCATATTAAATATTGGGGCTATTTTTAAGCAGACAAAACAAAACGAAAATATTCATTTCTAACCAATAAATCTTTTTATTATGGCTAAGACAATCACATTCAACGAGTTGCGCAAGCTCAAAGACAGCCTGCCCGACGGAGCGACCCACCAGATCGCCGACAAGCTCAATATAACAGTACAGACC
>JAIDKJ010000078.1 GCA_029051835.1 Paramuribaculum sp.
GAGCACCGCTCCAAAAATGGTCAGTTGAAGTTTGTGGGTGCAAAGTTATGTTTTTTTGACGAATAAAGCAAGTATTTATGTCGCTTTTATCCGTAGTTGCGCTTTGAAGGGCATAAGAAACGCTGTGTTGGTATCGCATATCTATTTGTGTCACACCATAATAACCACCGACAGCATCACTTCATCAGAAAACAGTAAAATGGGAAATATGGCGTGAGACTTATATCGGTCTTGGCATCTTTCAGCCGCGAATCTTCTCCGAGAAGAAGGCTCAGATAATCCCAGAATGCTTTTCGATGATGTTTATGACGGAAATGAGCCATTTCGTGAAGTATCACACCGTCAATCCAGTCATTGCGGAATATAACGAGCATCGGTGGCAGATATATGACGTTGTCGTAAGTGCATTGGCCAAGCACATTTTTAGGCAATCGCTTGACAACTATTCCCCCGCATTCAAGCCCTTTTTTATCGAGCCAGTATCTGACACGCTCAGGCAAAACTTTTTCGGCCTGAGCGGTGATATGATCGCGGAGAGTGACACGGAGCCATTCCTGAATTCCACGATCCTCAAAGTCGGTCGATGCAGAGTAGACAATGTCGATTTTCGGGAGGTCGGCGACTATGATAATAACCGTGCGCCCGTCGACAACATATTGGCACGAGGCACACAGATATCGACCCTCCTGCTCAATTATGGCGCAGTCTACTTGATGCCACGCCACAGCTATATGGGCGGTGTTGAGTCGAAGCGACGGATTGATTATGAACTCAGGCTGTTTCATGCTTTCCATTTGCGGTCGAGCAGCGAATCAAAAGCTTTGCTGTTGGAATTGATCTGCAGCCCGTAAAAACGAGTGCCCTTGCTTTGGGCTTTTCTGACCCGCTCGGTATTGGCACGGTCGGGGGTGTTGAATATGAAGTCGGAGATGATCAGCACATCGGCCATGCTGTAATCTCCCGTTTCGAGCAGTCGCAGAGCTTCGATAAGCAGTTTCTCCTCGCCGTTGCCGCCGGTAAACCGTTGTTGCAGAAACGAGGTCAGCGCGCGCATGTTGGCTCCTCGGCCGAGATCTATCGAACGGATTCTGACGGAAAACGTGATCAGATAGCAGCTTCGGTGTTCGGCACGGGCTATTCTTACCAGTTGTATCACCAGGGATTTGGCCATCTGCTCCGGCCGTCCATACATGGATCCGCTGGTATCTACCGCCACGATGATAGGCCCTTTTTTAGGCCGCGGCAACGGGTTGTTGAGCAAAGTCTTGAGTGGTGCTGCCGAAGGAGCCGAGAACTGCTGGAGCTGTCGGAGCGCATAGCGCTGATAAAACAGATGCTCTGTGTCGGGAGTCGACAGCAGCAGAGTTTCGGATGGAGTGACACGCTCTATGTCGTTGCCGTATGAGATCTTTGAAATTCCTTCGCCCGAATCATTCGACGACAATCCTTTGGGAAGATAGCTGTACATCAGATTGTCGACCGTGCCGTCGGTATCGCGGGCACGACCTATTATATCCACAATCTCACTCAATACGGGTGATTTGTAGACGATATCCTCTATCTTGCGCCGCTCTATGTAGTCCTGATCGCCTATCACTCTGCAACGATGAGCCCACTACTGCTTCGATCCGACAAGCATCTCCTTACGGGCCT
>JAIDKJ010000079.1:0-2644 GCA_029051835.1 Paramuribaculum sp.
GCAACATTGTGCTCCGCGACGGCAAGATCATCTACGAAAACATCAATCCTCATCCGGCTTCGGCGATTGAGTCTTACGACAGTTTACCTAAAGAAAACGACTGACATGAATATCGCCAATCTTTTGAAAATAGCGCTCAAGGCTCTCGACAACAACAAGCTGCGATGCTTCCTGACGATGCTCGGCATTATCATAGGCGTGGCCTCGGTCATCACTATGCTTGCCATCGGACAGGGTTCGAAAAACAGCATCAGGGAGCAGATATCCGAGATGGGATCCAACATGATAATGATCCATCCGGGCAACATGCAGCGCGGAGGAGTGAGGCAGAGCGCCGAGAACATGCAGACGCTTGAGGAGTCCGACTATCTGGCCATGCGTGAACTGCCCGGCATCGCGGCCGTATCGCCTTCGGTCAATTCGGCCGGACAGCTTGTCAACGGCAACAACAACTATCCCTCGTCGATCTACGGAGTGACGCCCGAATATCTCGACATACGGCGGTTCAAGGTCAAGGACGGAGCCATATTCACCGAGCATGACATCAAGTCGGCGGCCAAGGTGTGTATTCTCGGCAAGACCGTTGTCGACAATCTGTTTCCGGGCGGAGAGGATCCTGTAGGCCGTGTGATACGCTTCGGCAAGATTCCGCTGACGGTTATCGGTGTGCTGGAGTCGAAGGGCACCAACTCCATGGGGCAGGATCAGGACGATGTGGTGATAGCGCCGTATACCACCGTAATGAAGCGCATTCTCGCCATCGACTATATTCAGGGCATATTTGCCAGCGCGGTCGACGAAGGTCAGACAGAGGAGGTCATAGACGCTATAACTGATCTGCTCCGCACACGTCATAAGCTCAAGCCTGAGGCCGACAACGATTTCGAGATCCGCTCGCAGCAGGAGCTTAGCGAGATGATGAATTCCACGAGCGACATGATGACCGTGCTGCTTGCCTGCATAGCCGGCATATCGCTGCTGGTTGGCGGCATAGGTATCATGAATATAATGTATGTGTCGGTGACCGAACGCACCCGCGAGATAGGTCTGCGCATGTCTATCGGAGCCAGAGGCATCGATATTCTCTCGCAGTTTCTGATAGAGGCGGTGATCATCAGTGTCAGCGGAGGCGTGATAGGCATCCTTGTCGGGCTGATTGCATCATGGCTGGTCAATTTCATAGCCCACTGGCCGGTGTACGTACAGCTCTACTCGGTAGTCCTGTCGTTCGCGGTCTGCACCGTCACCGGAGTGTTCTTCGGCTGGTATCCGGCCAAAAAAGCCGCAAGCCTCGATCCGATCGAAGCGATACGTTACGAATGATATGCCCTCTGTTCATTCAACACGCTCTTTTATGGTTCCTGTTAGTGTTTTTCGCTTGTTGTTAGTTGTATGAAAGAGTAGGGCGGCGGCGCGGCACGACATTGATTGTTATGCCGCGCCGCTTATTTTTTGTATCCGACTGTTTATTCGATCTCTTTTTTGGGCGTGTCGCCGCTGAGATAATCTGTGGCTTTAGTCGCGGATATGACGCTATGCCCCAACCGTGACTCGAGTTCCTCACGGGCAGCCTTGGCGACATTGCCTCCGCTGCGGGCCATATTGGCATGCTGGTTGTATGTCTTTGGATTTCTTTGTTTGGAGATCTCTGTGGTCGATGCTTTGGCAAGCATATTGAGCGCAAGCTCCACATTGGTCATGTTGTCACGGAGTCCCTCTTTGTGAAGTCCCTTGAATCCCTTGTATTCCCGGGTGGTCATTCCGCTCCACTGCTGTGTGATGATGTCGGTGAGAGAGGCATACTGCCAATCCTTGACTCCTCCACGCTTCCATTCGTCGGTAAGTTGTTTGCGGGTCTCAATTCCACGCAGACGCTGATTGATCCATTCGTCGGAATAACCGAGGCGTCGATAGTCCGATACAGCCTGTTCGATTGAAAGTTCCTGATCCTGCATCTGGTCAAGGCGTGTGGCGGCTACCTGTGCCATCCACTGTTTGAACGGCTCAGCCTTGGTCGACGGGATCGACTGAATAAGGCGGAACATCTGTTCTGCTGTAGCCACATCAGTCATACGCATTTTACCGTCGGCTGCAAGCAGTTTCAAACGGTTACAATTTGTAACGGTTTCGTTTCCCTCCTTTTTTAATCTGGTTTTCAGTGCTTTCCAATATGTGGCAGGGTCTTTGCTGTCTGTCAAGACTCCGACAACGTCCACAACCGAGAAATACCATTCCTCAGTTTCATTGTCCCATACGGTTCTGACTTTACGGTCGTTGAAAATCTGTATCTGATTATTTTTGTCATAGCATTTCAAAACATTTTAGTTTGGATATTGATTGCGCAAATGTGCAGTGCAGCGGTGTAGATTCAGGGTTATAAATACTGTTTCGGGTACAACACAAGGTACTACATTACTGTAAAGTTACCTGAAAAATGAGAGAAAAACAAGCGAAAGTGTGCCGTATATGGCACACTTATACAATTATAATCCCTCATGAAAAAGCGATGATATTCAGGTCGTTGATCTGAATACCATCGCATTGTTGTTCGGGAGCGGCAAACGGGGTTCGAACCCGCGACCCTCAGCTTGGGAAGCTGATGCTCTACCGACTGAGCTACTGCCGCATTGAAGGTTGCCGACGC
>JAIDKJ010000079.1:2654-3030 GCA_029051835.1 Paramuribaculum sp.
CGGATTTGGGCGCCGTCAACCTGTGGGGTCAATTTCTATAGACGATTTCGCTGTCGATTAGTTGAGCACGCCCGAGAGGTTGAACTTCGAGAATTCGAGGTCCTGAGCAGCGCGCTGTGCCATCGACGGATCAAGCTTGATGGCCTGACGGAGGCTGGCTGTGAGCGCCTGGCTGTTGTTGGTGCGTGCGCCCACTACGGCCATCAGATAATATGTGGTGGCGTCGGGAGCGGCGATAGCTGCCAGAGTCGACTTAGCCTTGCTTTAGTCATTGTCGAGGATCTTTGCGAGAGCGGCGTGGTTGGTCTTGCTGTTGCCGAATGCCTTCACGGCTGCTGCGGTGTCGCCCTTCTTGAGGTAGTATACTCCGAGAGCG
>JAIDKJ010000008.1 GCA_029051835.1 Paramuribaculum sp.
TGCTTATCGGACAGGGCTACGACCCTGAGAAGCCCGGCGAGGTGCCTGCCGACGTGATGAAACTCGCCCGTCTGCGCAGCGGCCTCGACAAGGCTGAAACCGTGTTGCAGCAGACACGCCGCGAACTGGAAAACTCCACTCTGACGGCACCCTTCGACGGCGTTGTGGCCAACCTGTTCCAGAAAGTCCATAACCGTCCCGACAATTCCCAGCCGTTCTGCCGCATAGTGGCTTCAGGCGGCATGGATGTGGAATTCAAGATACTCGAAAGCGAACTGTCGGTGATACGTCAGGGCGACCGCGTGACAGTCACATCGTTCTCTACCGGTGAAACCTCCGACGGCACTGTCAGCGAAATCAACCCTGTGGTCAACGAGGACGGACTTGTGACAGTGCGCGCCTCCGTCCACGGCACAGGCCTCTTTGACGGCATGAACGTGAAAGTAAGCGTGAAACGCGATCTTGAGAACGCTCTGGTAGTGCCGAAATCGGCGGTAGTGCTCCGAACGGGCAAGCAGGTGGTATTCACCCACGAAAACGGCAAAGCGATGTGGAACTACGTGACCACCGGCCTTGAAAACATGAGCGAATACATCATCACCGACGGTCTGACCGAAGGGATGGAGGTGATCTACGACGGCAACGTCAATCTGGCTCATGAGTCGCCCGTAACAGTAGTCAACGACGAAAAATAAACCTGTCAAAGCACTTATCTCATGAAAAGATGTCATATTATCGCCGGAGCTGTGCTCGCCGGAGCGCTATGGTCATGCAACGGCTCGAAAAACGGATCCGACACGATCCATACCATGGAGATCGAGCGGTATTTCGACGAACCGGCCTTTGACAATATCACCCACAAGATAAAGATCAAAGAGAAGTTCACGCCGGAATTCACCGACAGCACGATGTATAACGCTCCCAGACTCTGCGCCGTGGCCGACGGGAAAGCCTACATGGTGGAATTCAGCTACATGCACCCGGAGTCATATCTCAGCACATTCTCATGGCCCGACGGCAAACTGCTCGAGACATTCACCCGCTACGGAGCCGGACCGGAAGAATATCAATACAGCTACGAAACCTATTTCACCCCGGCCGACGGCCTATGGACCGTTCACGACAGCAACATCGGACGCTACAATATCATGCAGTATGACAATGCCGGACGGCTCGTCAGGAAAACCGTCAACGACACCATCTACGTCATGGCGCCTACTCCTGCAGGCGGCTGGATAGCCTTCAACCCCTCGTATTCGATGGAAGGCGAATATCACAAGATAGCCGAAAAAATCATCAGAGAGTATGACTCCGACTGGAAGCTGCTGGCAGAGACCCAACTCCACGACAAGCGCATGATGATGAGGGGTGGCGGCTTCATGGATATCATAATGAACTGCATGGGCAATAATTACGTAAATGACCGCGACACCATCTGGCGTTATGACTGCGATACCCACAGACTGTCCCCCGCAATAGCAATGCATATCGGCAAATACGGATATGACTGGAGCACTGTCAACACCAGGGAGGAGAGAGACCGCGTGGAGGAAACACACCTTACTCCGCTATATCCCGTGTTCAACAGCCGATACGCTTTTTTATCATATTACAAGCCCGGCGAGGAGATCAACCGCTATGACATCTATGATCTGCGCGACGGCTCGCTCGTCTACCGGATGGAGCGTCCGAAAAACGAGGACGTGATGCAACGCATGGGTCTGCCCTTAGAGATCGACGGCATGACAGTGACCGGCTGGCCTATGGAATATCAGGATTCGGAGGATTTCTATGTGATGATCCCGGCCGAAAACATAGCTGAGGCCATCGGCGACGACGAAGTCAACCCGATAATACTGAAAATTTCCATTGACGACTGACATCTGACAACTTTATATGGTCCATTTCCTTCTCAAGCGCCCCATAGCGGTGATCATGGCCTTTCTGGCCTGTCTTATCGTGGGGCTTGTCACATATTTCTCACTTCCGGTGAGCCTTCTGCCCGGCATCGCCATACCCCACATCACCGTACAGATACAGGGCGATGACACCGGTGCACGCGAGCTTGAGAACAACGTGACCGCCACCGTGCGCCGTCAGCTGCTGCAGGTGGGCGGACTCAATGAGATCAAGAGCCTCACGCGCGACGGCCGGTCGATCATACAGCTCGAATTTGACTACGGCGTCAACACCGATCTTGCCTTTATCGAGGTCAACGAGAAGATCGAC
>JAIDKJ010000080.1 GCA_029051835.1 Paramuribaculum sp.
GTCCCACCTTGCGGTCGATGATGCCGTGGCCGGTCGGAATGTCGTAGTCGACTCCGGCGTCTACGAGCACCAGACGGAAACCATGCTGACGGCACAGGAAGTTGATGCCGGCGCCCCCTTTGGCGAAATGCCCGAGCTGCTGCCATGTCACCTCTTTGGGCGACACGCTGACCCCTTCGCTGATGATTCCGTGATCGGCTGCAAACAATATGTTGCACGGCTGGTCGAGATGCGGCGTGAGGGTCTGTTGTATCAGGCCGATCTGTATGGCCAGATGTTCCAGTTTGCCGAGTGAACCCTTCGGTTTTGTCAGATTGTCAACTTTGTGTCGTAGCGCCGGCTCTATCGTGCGGTCGGGACGCCTGATGTCGAATGTGATCATTTTATTTTTACGGGAATGCCTGATACGGTTAGATATACTTCCGATGCGATCCCGGCCAGATGTCGGTTGACCTGGCCTTGAAGGTCGGTGAATTTTCGTTGCAATGGATTGGGGCTTATGCCTCCAAGCCCTATTTCGTTGGTTACAGCCACGATCGTGGCTCCCTTTGTAGCCGCTATGGTGTCAAGTTCGCCGATTATGGCTGTCAGCGCTTTGTCGGCATCCTCGCCGAAGTGAAACAGCATGTTGGTCGACCATACGGTGATGCAGTCTATCAGCGCCGTGTCGTCGGCAGAGATGCAGCGCGAGGGCCACAGAGTCTCTTCTGATAGCCGCCATTGTGGTCCGCGCCGGCGTTGGTGCGCTTCCACGCGTCGCGCCATCTCTTCGTCGGTTATCACCGATGTGGCCACATACAGAGGTGTGGCCGACAGCTGCAGTGCGGTCTTTTCGGCCAGTTCGCTTTTGCCCGATCGCTGACCTCCTGTGATCATGATTATTTTTGCCATAGCAAGGGCAAAATTACAAAAAAATACGGAGCGATCGCTCTGTATGTGCTGTCGCTCCGTGAAAAATATGTTTGCGTGTGACGATTAGTCGAATATATGACGCAATTTGCTGAATATTCGCTCTTTCACGCTGTCGGTGGGTTTCATGTCGGGTTTGTCGCCGAGTTGCTCTATCAGATTGCGCTCCTCGTCGGTCAGCGTTTCAGGCACGTAGACCATCACGTTGACAAGCTCGTCGCCGGTGCCGTAGCCTTCGGTTGAGGGGAGTCCCTTGCCGCGCAGGCGCAGTATCTTGCCAGGTTGTGTGCCCGGGGCTATTTTCAGTCGGGCGCGTCCTCCTATGGTAGGCACTTCCACCGAGCCTCCGAGAGCGGCTGTGGGGAAGTCGAGCATCAGGTTGTAGACCACATCGTTGCCGTCGCGTATCAGTTCCGGATGTTTGATCTCTTCTATGACCACGAGCAGATCGCCGTTGACTCCGCCATGCATCGGCGCGTTGCCTTTGCCCTTCACGGTAAGGGTCATGCCGTCGGCCACTCCTGCCGGGATGTTGAACGATACTACCTGTTCCTTGTGCTGCACTCCGGTGCCGTTGCAGTAGGTACAGTTCTCCTTGATGATCTTGCCGTCGCCGTTACATTCCGGACATACCGACGCGCTCTGGCTGAGGCCGAAAATGGTCTGCTGGGTGCGCATCACTGTGCCTGATCCATGACAGGTGGGACAGGTGACGAACGCGGTGCCGTCTTTGGCTCCGGTGCCGTTGCAGTGGTCGCACTTCGCGAATGCTTTGAGCTTGAGTGTCTTGCTGACACCTTTGGCTATATCTTCGAGCGACAGTTTCAGGGTGATGCGGAGGTCGTCGCCGCGGCGCTGGCGCTTGCGTGGGCGTCCGCCGGCTGCACTTCCGAATCCGCCCATGTCGAATCCGCCACGGCCTCCGAATATATCGCCGAACTGCGAGAAGATGTCCTCCATCGTGAATCCGTGGCCGCCACCGAATCCGCCGCCGGGGAAGCCCTGCGGTCCCATGTTGTGGCCAAACTGGTCGTACTTCTGGCGTTTCTCCGGGTCGGAGAGCACATCGTAGGCTTCGGCTGCCTCCTTGAATTTCTCTTCGGCCTCTTTGTCGCCGGGATTTTTGTCGGGGTGGTATTTGATGGCCAGTTTGCGGTAAGCTTTCTTAAGCTCTTCCGGGGTGGCCGTCTTCGCTACGCCGAGCACTTCGTAGTAATCTCTCTTGTCCATCTCTTAATGCCTCTCGATATTACAATCACTGTCCGCCAGCCCCCTTGGCGTGACGGAGCACCTTGTCGGTGATAGAGAAGCCTTTGGTAGGAG
>JAIDKJ010000081.1 GCA_029051835.1 Paramuribaculum sp.
AGATACGGGTGATGCTCTCCTCGATAGGATGCCCGGTGAGGGGCGATCTGAAATACGGCGACCGGCGGAGCAATCCCGACGGAAGCATATCGCTGCTTGCCCGCAGGGTGGAACTGGTGCATCCGGTGTCGAAACAGCCGCTCGTCATCGAGGCTCCGACACCCGACGAACGAGTGTGGCGCGAGCTTGAGGCGATGGCCGCCTGCTCAGCGCCGCTTCCCGAAAGGAGCCACGACACGACCGATCCAGTTGGCGAACAGAAGGCGTGAATGCGCCCGCCAGCGCACCACCGGCCCGGCCTCCGGGCTGTCGTCGCGATAGTAATTGACCGGTATAGCCGGATTCATGCCGCGCTCCGTGTCGCGCCGATATTCGAAATCGAGCGTCAGCGGAGCATATTCGGAGTGGCCTGTAATGTATATCTCGCGGTCATCGAAAGCCGACGCCATGTAGACCCCTGAGTCGGGATTGTCCGAAACGATCTTCACTCCCCGCTCCACCGCCCTGTCAATATCGGCCTGACGCCAGGTGATGAAACGGCTGTTGGGCACATAGAATTCATCGTCAAATCCCTCGGTGAGCCTGTTGCCGCCACCGACTACGCTGTGGGGATACACCCCCGAGATCTTGCGGTCGAGCAGCGTCTTGTCGACCCCATAATGATGATACATCGCCGCGAAAGCCGCCCAGCAGATAAAGAGCGACGGCGTGGAAGCGTTGCGCAGCGAGTCGAAAATCGAGCATATCTCGGGCCAGTAGCTGACATCGGCGAACGCCACTCTCTCAAGCGGAGCGCCGTTGATGATAAACCCGTCGAACTCGCGTGCCATTGCATCGCGCCACGGCTCGTAGTGGGCCGCCATATACTCCGGCGCTGTGTGGCGCGGCACATGGGTGCGCAGCGACACGAGCGTCAGCACTACAGGCAGCTGTGTGGCCGAAAGCACACGAAGCATATCGGTTTCGGCCATCTCCTTGAGCGGCATAAGATTGAGCAGGCCTACGCGCAAGGCGTCGGCAGGAGCGGCCGACAATGGCAATATCTCCACTCCCTCTCCGGCGAGAAGGCTCACAGCCGGAAGTGTCGGATCGGCATATACAGGCATGGGTCAGTCGAAATAATCAGATATTACAGAATCGACCTTCTGGTCGATGATATCTTCAAGAGCGCGGCGCTTCTTTTCAAGAGCCTTTCTGAGGGCATCGTCCCTCTTATCCTTGTCGGCGGCCACCGAAGCCAGAGTGGCGACATCCGACACCGCCGAGGCCACTTTCGACACCTCGGGATTGGCGGCCACCTTCTCGCTCACCTTGCGCGACACGCCGGCGAGCAGACGGTCGAGGTCCTCGGCCGGAACACTTACCGGCGACTCCTCCATGCGCTGCTTCAGATCAGGCACCTTGGCGGGTTTATCCTTGCTCTTGCCGTTCTTCTTGTCCTTGTTTTTCTTGCCGGTCTTGCCGCTTATCATCGCATAGTAGCGCTCCACGCGGCCCGAAGAGTGGTAGGTGCGACGATAGTACGACTCGTCGAGCGAACTCACTATCACTCCGCGGCTCGTCGACGAATGTATGATGCGTCCGTCGCCCACATACATGCCCACATGGCTGACACCTTTGGAGCCGGTGCGGAAAAACACCAGATCGCCCTCCATCAGCTCCGAGCGGTCGATGCGACGGCAATATTCGCTCTGCTGCGCCGAGCTGCGCGGCAGTTTTATCTGCAGTGCGTTGACAAATATCTGCGAGGTCAGTCCCGAGCAGTCCACCCCGCTGCGGGTGCTGCCGCCGTAGCGGTAGGAAGTGCCCATCCAGCGGCGCGCCTCCTCGAGCAGGCGGCGCGTTTCGGCCGGGAGCGAGCCCGACACGTCGATGCGTTGCGAAGCCCCTGCGGAGCCTCCGCCCTTGCCCTTGGTCACCACTGCGCCGACACTTCCGGCGCGCTTGGCTGTCACAGTGCGCGAAGAGCCGCAACCGCTCAGGCCGGCGACCATTAGCGCCGACACAACGACATACAATAGTGTCAACCTGACAGGCATAGCAAGAAAAAACAATCGGTTGGTTGTCATGTCAGCAAAATTAGTGCATTTCTGTCATACTTTTTCACATCAATAGAATAAAATTCATAAAATCAGCCGCCCCATATATTAAATCGAATTAAAAATCAATACGGCGGCATACCCTACATTAAATTTAGCACTATTTTTGCCGTCACAGACAATAAACCGAAAAAAGACAATAAACCAACACCGGAATATGAACAATTTCTCAAAGACTCTCCTGACTGCCTGCGGCGTAGCTGTCGCAAGCTCGGTCATCACCGTGGGAGCCTTCAAGGCTTCAGATTCAGGCCTGTTCCGTCAGGCCGACACCGACATCGCCGCTACCGTACGCCCCGACGCCAGCGGCCGATTCCTGACAGTAGCGCAGACCGCCGCGCTCGAAACCGACTTCACCTCCGCCGCCGAATCGACCATCAACGGAGTGGTCAGCATCAAAAGCTACGTCACGCTCCGCCAGCGCGCCACACGCCAGAACACACCGTTCGACGACCCATTCTTCGAATTTTTCTTCGGCACGCCCCGACGCCAGCAGCAACAGCAGCAGCAACAGGAGCAGCAACAGCCCAAGGAACAGCCTATGGGGCTCGGATCGGGAGTGATCATCAGCGCCGACGGACATATCGTCACCAACAACCACGTCATCGAGGGAGCCGAACGGCTTGAGGTGACACTCAACGACAACCGCACCTACGACGCCACCGTCATAGGCGCCGACCCCACCACCGACCTCGCCCTCATCAAGATCGAGGCCGACAGCCTCCACGTCATACCGATGGGCAACTCCGACAATCTCCTCGTGGGCGAATGGGTGCTCGCGGTGGGCAACCCCTTCGGATTCACCTCCACCGTCACTGCCGGAATTGTCAGCGCCAAAGCCCGCTCGATATCCGACGGCCGACAGGGACGAATGACCATCGAATCATACATTCAGACCGACGCCGCAGTCAACCCCGGCAACTCCGGAGG
>JAIDKJ010000082.1 GCA_029051835.1 Paramuribaculum sp.
ATGCTGTAGGCATACCTGTCGGCCTGTCGCTGATGAACGCCGGCAACGAAGCCGAACTGGCCAAGAAAGGCGGCACGAAACCCAATCCGTGGAAGCCGGTGCTCCATGCGCTCGCTCAGCCTGTGGCATGGGCGCCGATCCTGGCAGTCGTATGGGTTATCGTCGGCATTCCATGGCCGGAATGGGCAAGCCCTTCGTTTGACCTCATAAAGGGCGCCAATGCCTCGATGGCCGTATTCGCAGCCGGTATCACACTGTCATCGGTAAAAGTCACCGTCAACTGGCAGGCCATACTTGGCGTGATACTCAAACTGATCGTCATGCCGGCAATGCTGCTGATCGTCGGTCTGATATTCAAGATGACCCCCGACAATCTTGCGATGCTCGTAGTAGCCGGCGCTCTTCCTCCTGCCTTCTCCGGCATCATCATCGCCGACCAGAACGACACTTATGTGGCCACCGGCACATCTTCGCTGGCCATTTCGGTAGTGCTCTTCATGGCATTCTGCCCGCTATGGATCTGGATCACCAAGCTATGCGTGGGCAATATTCCCGGCATTGTCATCTGACGGCAACGCTGTGACTCAATAAATGCATGGCCGTCGGGCTACGTCGTCATCGACCGTATGCCGGCGGCCACGCCATTTTCCGATCTAATCTACGTTTACACAAGCAATCCGACATGAATGATTCCGCCAAACAGATAATGGACGGCGGCACGGCCGCCACACACATAGCCTATGCGCTCAGTGAGGTCGCAACGATATACCCTATCACGCCGATAGCCTCTATGGGCGAGACAGCCGACAAATGGGCGCTTCAGGGACGGCTCAATATATGGGGGCGCCAGATGGAAGTGAAGGAGATGGAAAGCGAACTCGGAGCTGCAGGAGCCACCCACGGCGCCGCAGCCGCAGGCGCGCTGGCAACGACATTCACAGCCTCGCAAGGTCTGTTGCTCATGATCCCCAACATGTACAAGATAGCGGGCGAACTGCTCCCGGTAGTGTTTCATGTAGGCACACGTTCCGTGGCTGCCCACGCCCTGTCGATATTCGGCGATCATCAGGACGTCATGGCTTGCCGCGGCACGGGATTCGCCATGCTCGCATCGGGCAGTGTGCAGGAAGTGATGGATCTCGGACTTGTGGCCCACCTTGCGGCCATCGAAGGCAGAGTCCCGGTGTTGCACTTTTTCGACGGATGGCGCACAAGCAATGAAATATCTACTATCGAAACCATCCCCTACGACACAATAGCACGGATGGTCAACGGCGATAAAGTAGCAGCATTCAAGGCTTCGGCCATGAATCCCGACCATCCCGACATGCGCGGCACAGCACAGAATCCCGACGTCTATTTCCAATTCCGCGAAGCAGCCAATCCCTACTATGAGCGCTTTCCGGCCATAGTGCAGAACGCCATGGACCGCGTGGCCGCGGCTACAGGCCGCAGCTATCATCTGTTTGAATATACCGGCGATCCCGATGCCGACCGCGTGATAGTGATAATGGGATCGGGAGCCGAGGTGGCCTCGCAGACATCCGAGGCGCTTAACCGCCGGGGAGAGCACACCGGCGTGGTCAACGTCAGACTGTTCAGGCCATTTTCCGCCGAAGCCCTGATGCAGGCTATACCTGCATCGGTCAGAAGCATCGCCGTGATGGATCGCTGCAAAGAGCCGGGATCGGAAGGTGAACCGCTGCTGCTCGACGTCGCCTCGGCAGTACTGGAATCGCGACGCGACATAAACGTGATCGGAGGTCGCTACGGACTGTCGAGCAAAGATTTCAACCCTTCGATGGTCATGGCCGTGTTCGACGAGCTTGCACGCCCTCAACCCAGACGGCGGTTTACGGTAGGAATCACCGACGACGTCAGCCATCTGTCGCTTCAGACCGACTCGACGGCCGACCTCACACCGTCCGACATGCATCAGGCCATATTCTATGGCATGGGATCCGACGGAACGGTTGGCGCCACGCGCCAGATAGCACAGATAGTCGGCTCGGCTGACGGAATGTATGCGCAGGCCTACTTCCACTATTCGGCAAAAAAGTCGGGAGGCTACACTATTTCCCAGCTGCGTATAGCTCCACACCCCGTCAAGGCTGCCTACGCAATAGAGAGCGCCGACTATGTGGGATGCAACAAGGACTCTTACATAGGCCGCTTCGCACTGCTCGAAAAGATCAAGGATGGAGGCACCTTCGTGCTCAACACCGCCATGTCGGTCCGGGATATGGAGGACAAGATGCCGGCGGCTCTGAAACGGGCCATAGCCGGAAAGCATCTGAAATTTTATACTATCGACGCCACGTCGATAGCAGCCGCCAACGGACTGGGAGCAAGAATCAACACCATTATGGCAACGGTGTATCTGCGGCTGAGCGGAATGAGCGGCAGCGACAAGGCGGTGGAACAGCTCAAGACACTTGTCGAAGCCGCCTACCGTCACGAGGGCAATGCTATGGTGAAGGCCAACATGGCCGCCATTGACGCGGCTCCGTCGGCTATACGCCCGATAGTATGTCCGGCAGGATGGGCCACCGCGGAGGATCAGCCTTCCGAGGAATCTCCGGTGCCGGAATTCATCAGCCGCATCGCACGCCCGTGCATGCGGTTGCAGGGCGACGCGCTGCCCGTATCGCTTTTCCGCCCCGACGGAGTGATACCGATGGGCACCACCGCTTACGAAAAACGCTGTATCGCAATCAATGTACCGGAATGGAATCCTGAAAAATGCGTACAGTGTACGCTCTGCTCGCTTGTCTGCTCCCACGCCGCCATAAGGCCTGTCGTGGCATCGCCGGCGGAAATCGCCGGCGCACCCGCCGGATTTGTCACCGCCGAAGGCCGCGACCCTACCTTCAAGGGAATGCGCTACCGCATTCAGGTCTATGCAGCCGACTGCACCGGATGCTCTTCGTGTGCAGTGGTTTGTCCGGGACACGCGCTAACCATGCGCCCCATAGCCACCCAGCTTCAAGAACAGAATATGATGCTCGCCTACGCCAAGAGCCATGTAAGCGGGAAACCGGAACTACTGCCACGCTTCACCGTGCAGGGATCACAGCTGCAGCGTCCTCTGATGCAATTTTCGGGAGCCTGCGGCGGATGCGGCGAAACGCCTTACGTCAAACTGCTGACACAGCTGTTCGGCGAGCGAATGGTGATAGCCAACGCCACCGGATGTTCGTCGATATGGGGAGCCAACTATCCCAGCAACGCCTACACTGTAAGAGCCGACGGACGCGGACCGGCCTGGGGCAACTCCCTTTTTGAGGACAACGCCGAATATGGCTACGGAATAGCCTGCGCTCTGCGCTACAGGCGCGAGGCGCTCAAAGCCGATGCAGCCAAGGCCGCCGCCGACCCGCTGACACCGCCTGATACGGCGAAGGCTCTCGACGCATGGATCTCTGTCTGCGACGATCCCGACCGCTCATATGCTGCCGGCAAGACACTCACCGACAGCATAGGCCTGAAGCCACACACCCCGCTTCTCGCATCCATCGCCGGACGGGCAGATCTGCTGGGAAGCAAGAGCATCTGGGCCATAGGTGGCGACGGATGGGCCTACGACATAGGATTCGCCGGACTCGACCATGTGGCCGCACAGAACGAAAACATCAACATACTCGTGATGGATACCGAGTGCTATTCAAATACCGGCGGACAGATGTCGAAGGCCACCCCGCTGAGCGCGGTGGCAAAATATGCCGCCGACGGCAAACGCACTGTCAAAAAAGATCTCGGACGTATGATGATGACCTATCGCACAGTCTATGTGGCCTCGATAGCTCTCGGAGCCGACTACACCCAGGCCATAACAGCCTTGCGCGAAGCCGAGTCGTATCCGGGTGTTTCCATTGTGATCGCCTACTGTCCGTGCATAGCCCATGGCATACGCAGCGGCATGGGACACTCCATGACGGAGCAGCGCCGCGCGGTGGCCACAGGCTACTGGCCCCTCTACAGGTTTGACCCGCGACTCGAAGCGCAGGGCAAGAATCCGCTGACCATCGACGCGCCATCGCCCCGGACCGACAGCCTGATCGACTTCATCAACGGAGAGGACCGCTACGCCGATCTGAAAATGGTGGATCCAAATGAAGCCGCAATACTGCAGCCCGGTCTGCGCGACCGATGCGCCATGCTCCATTCGCTGCTCACGCGCCAGCCATGAGAGCCTTCGGATATGAACATTTAAGCGCCATAACACGTTTTTGATAATGTAACACATCGAATTCTTAATACTACACCACTATGGACAACATCAACAGCCAGATGGCCAAGCAGGCCGCACAAGTGTCGGCCGATGCAGCCAAAATCAGCGCACAGGCTGCGAAAGTGGCCGCTTCCGAAGAAATGCAGGCAGTGAAAAACAAAGCCTGCCAGCAGAAACAGAATGTAGCCGACAAGATCGGCGACATCAAGGATCAGGCCGCCGACAAGATCGGAGATCTCAAGGATCAGGCTGCCGACAAAATCGGCGATATCAAGGACCAGGCCGCCGACAAGATCAATGACCTCAACGAACACGCCGGCGACTTAGCATCGCAGGCATCCGACAAGATCAACGACATAACCTCGCAGGCCGGCGACAAAATCTCGGGATTTACCGACAAACTGAAGGACATGGCCGCCGACGCCCTCGAATCGGGTGCCAACGCAGTCCACAATCTGGCTTCCAAACTCAAAGACTGACATCAGTGTCAGCACCACATCCCGGCCGGCGCACACCGTCGGCCGGGATTGTTTTGCCCCATACATCCGGCCTCCACACGTGCCATTACATCCGCCAGAAAAAGTTTTCTACATAATCCCCTTAGTTTTCTACACCCTGTCGAAAAATCGATTTCACGCTTGCCTCG
>JAIDKJ010000083.1 GCA_029051835.1 Paramuribaculum sp.
CCGCTGGAGGTGGCCCTCGACCGCAGGGTGCCCCACGCCCGCCTGGTAGCCACGCAGGTCAAGTACCTGGCGCGGGCCGAGCGCAAGCTCCCGACCTATGCCGCGGCGCAGTGCCTGCTGCCCCCGCGGGCCTTCGAGCAGGCCTCGAGCGAGGCCTGCGCCGCCCACAAGCGGATCGGGGGCGAAGCCGTGCTCGACCTGACGTGCGGCCTGGGGGTCGACGCGCTGTTTCTGAGCCGGCGGTTCGGGCGCGTCGTGACGCTCGAGCGCGACCCGGTGCTGGCCCGTGTGGCGGCGTGGAACTTCGAGCTCCTGGGAGCCCGCAACATCGAGGTGGTCCGGACCTCGGCCGAGGAGTACCTGAGCCGCCCGGGGCTGCGCTTCGACTGGGTCTATGCCGACCCCGACCGCCGCACGGCCCAGGGCCGCAGGCTGGTGCGGCCCGAGGATTGCTCGCCCGACGTGGTGGCGCTGAGGCCGATGATCGAGCGCGCGGCGGGGCGTCTGTGTCTGAAGAATTCGCCGCTGTTCGACGTCGACGAGGCGCTGCGGCTCTTTGCGGACAGCTGCGTGGAGGTCGTGTCGCTGGGCGACGAGTGCAAGGAGGTGGTGGGCCGGGCCGACGGCACGGGTCCGAGCGTAACGGCCACGGCCCTGGGGCTGGGGAGCTTCACGGCCCGGCCCGGCGAGGCGGCGCCCGCCGCGGGGCCGCCATGATATGGGGAGTCGGGTGAAGGGTCAGCGGTCGATCTGCGCGGCGAGCGCGCGGAGCGCACGGAGCGAGTCGTCGGAGAGGCGGCTGCGGATGGTGACCGGCTCGCCGACAATGGTCATGGAATTCATTTCGGCCAGCATCGCCGACATCTTGCGCGCCGCCACGGGAGCCCACGAACCGTTCTCGACCAGGCCGACACGACGTCCGCGCATAGCCTTGCTCTGAAGATGATGAAGAAACCGGTGCATGGCCGGAAACATATCGGCATCGAGAGTCACCGAACACAGCACCATCGAATCGTATTTGAAGGCCAGACTGACTGCCTCCGACACATCGGTGGACGCGAGGTCGACCGCCACCACTTCGCAGCCCGAGGCGCGAAGCATCCCGGCAAGCGCCAGAGCCGCGTCGGCTGTGCCGCCATAGACCGAGGCGTAGGCCACAAGCACTCCGCGGCGCTCGGCCTCGTAACGGCTCCACCTGTCGTAAAGGCCAAGATAATGACCGAGATCCGACTTGAGCACCGGACCGTGGAGCGGCGCTATGACGTCGACCGTCAGCTGCGACAGCTTGCGCAGGAGCGCCTGCACCTGATTGCCGTATTTGCCCACGATATTGGCATAATAGCGCCGGGCTTCGTCGTCCCAGCCGCCGCCAAGACCGATGGCGCCGAAACGTCCGAACGCATCGGCCGAGAACAGCACTCTCTCCGACTCCTCGAAGGCCACCATCACTTCAGGCCAGTGGACCATCGGAGCCGCGTAGAACCGCAGCCGGTGGTCGCCCAGATCGAGCACATCGCCCTCCTTCACTTCCAGAAGGCGCCCGTCGAAGTCCACCCCGGAGAAGAACTGAGGAAGCATCTGCATGGCCGTCTTGCCGGCCACTATCTTAAGGCCGGGCCAACGGACAAGCGCCCTGACAATGTTGGACGAATGGTCGGGCTCGGCATGGAGCATCAGGAGATAGTCGGGCTGACGGCCGTCGAGAGCGGCGTCAAGATTGCCTAACCACTCGTCGGCATACTCGGCATCCACACTGTCAAGTATGGCCGTATGGGTCGATCCGACCACCACATAGCTGTTGTAGGACATTCCCGACGGGAGCGGATACTGGCTCTCAAACTGTTTGCGGCCCGTATCGTCGACTCCCGCATATCGTATGGAATCGCTTATATCGTACATATTTCCCTGTATCTGTTGAAACGTCATACTTTCATGACACCCTGCACCGTCACGAAAGGCTCCACTCCCAGCCGTCGCGGGTATCCTTCACATTGAAACCGATCTCTTTCAGACGGTCGCGTATCAGATCGCTCGTAGCCCAGTCTTTTTTGGCCTTGGCCTCGGCTCTGATCTGCAGCAGAAGCTCCACTGCATCCTCAAACGGCTTAAGCGACGCACCGCCTCCGGCAGCAGCCGCACCAAGCTCGTCGGTCACGCCGAGAATCTCGCCGAGGAATGTGTCGAACAGCGCCCGGAGAGCGTCGATATCGGCCTGCGTGGCCTTGTCGTGGCCGTCGTTGATACGGTTGATGATGCCGCATGCGTCAAACAGAGCCGCGATCACCATCGGGGTATTGAGATCATCGTCGAGAGCCTCATAGCAACGCGCCTCGACAGCCGCCACATCGACCGTCGACTCGTCCGACGCCTTGAGCTGCTGCAATCGGCGCCGTCCTTCGAGCATTCGCTGCAGAGCCTTTTCGGAAGCCTGCAGAGCCTCGTTGCTGAAGTCGACCGTGCCGCGGTAGTGGGCCTGGAGGATGAAGAAGCGTATGGTCATCGGCGAATAGGCCTGCGTGAGCAGCGGATGCGAGCCGCCGAAGAACTCGTCGAGCGTTATGAAATTGCCCAGCGACTTGCCCATTTTCTGGCCGTTGATGGTGATCATGTTGTTGTGCATCCAGTAGCGCACGGCGTCGTGGCCGTTGTGGGCCACCGACTGCGCTATCTCGCATTCATGGTGGGGAAATTTCAGGTCCATGCCTCCGCCATGTATGTCGAACGGCTCGCCCAGATATTTCTCGCTCATCACGGAGCACTCCAGATGCCATCCGGGGAATCCCTCGCTCCAGGGCGACGGCCAGTGCATGATATGCTCCGGAGCAGCCTTTTTCCACAGCGCGAAATCGGCCGGATTGCGTTTCTCCTGCTGTCCGTCGAGCTCGCGGGTAGTGGCGAGAAGCTCGTCGATATTGCGGCCCGACAGCTTGCCGTAGGCGTGGTCGCGGTTATACTTCGGCACGTCGAAATAAACCGATCCCTCGCTCTCGTAGGCATATCCGCTGTCGAGTATCTTCTTGATATAGTCGATCTGCTCTATGATATGGCCCGATGCGTGAGGCTCTATCGAGGGGGGAAGCACATTGAGGCGCGCCATGGCATCGTGGTAGCGGTTGAGATAGTGCTGCACCACCTCCATCGGCTCGAGCTGCTCCAGACGTGCCTTCTTGGCCACCTTGTCCTCGCCCGAATCGGCATCATGTTCGAGATGACCCACGTCGGTGATATTGCGCACATAGCGCACCTTGTAGCCCAGATGCATGAGATAGCGGTAGAGCACATCGAAGGTTATCGCCGGACGGGCATGGCCGAGATGGCCGTCGCCATACACCGTCGGACCGCATACATACATGCCCACCTTGCCGGGATGTATCGGAACAAACAGCTGCTTGGAGCGGGTCAGAGAGTTGTAGAGAGCCAGATTGTTTTGCTTCATGATGAGATGTCGGAGAGGGGAGGTGTTTACTACGGGAGGTTGAAAAAAGAGAGAGGGGGGCATGGTCAAGCCATGCCTCCCGGAATGAATGGATTGGGTATGCCGCCTTCGGCCGGAGCGCTTCCGCCGCCGTTCTTGCCTTTTGGCACCTTGTGGCGGATCTCGCCGAATGTAGCCTCATATTTTCGCACCGCGTCGCTAAGCGCGAAGAGCAGCCCCTTGGCGTGTTCGGGAGCCATGATGATACGGCTCTGCACACGCGCCTGAGGCACATTGGGCGACACTGCTATGAAGTCGATGAAGAACTCGCTGGGCGCATGGCTCACTATGGCCAGATTGGCATAGCGGCCGTCGACCGTTTCGGGCGGGAAATCTATCTTCAGTTCCTGCGGCCCGGTCGGATTGTCGTTGTTGCCGTTCATAGCTTCTTGAGTGTAAAGAGTTGACCGCCGGCGCTCACCTCGCAGCTCTGCGACGAGCCGCCGTTGACGCTGCTGTTGGTGTTGTTGACGTGGATGTTTATGCCCAGACATGTGGAGAGGTTCCACACCTCGGAGATATCGTAGGTGGCTATCATAGTCGCGTTGTTGACCGAACCGTTCGATGCGCCTGTGCCGAGATTCTCGAAAAACAGGTAGGCGTCGGGATAGTCGTTGTTGATGGTAACCGGATCGAACATAAACTTGGGAGTGATCTTGCCCTCGGTATTGGCGGGCACGAGAGCGGCCATATTGATCCAATTGCCGCTGCGGAACATTGTCTGGATATATATCGAGCTTATATCCATCCAGTTGGCGGGGATGGCATCCACCAGCGAAGCCTTCACGTTGGGAATGGCCACACACTGCGTCAGAGTGACGGTCATGCCGTCGGTCAGACCGGTGGCGGGAGTGGTGAACGATACATAGAGGCGCTGGCCGATAAGCACGTCGGACGGCATAGTGCCCTGAGCGCGGAAGGTGATCGGTTGTGAATCGTTCATCTCCTGGAAAGAGAAAGTCATCAGACCTCCGGCGCTGCCCTCGTAAGTCACAACGTTGGAGTAGTAGACCTTATTGTCGTCCACGTTGCCGGAGTTGCAGGCTGTCAGTCCGAGCGATGCCACTATCAGAGCGACGATCGCCATGAGCTTGAAGTTTTTCATACTTTTTCTATTTTCTGTGTTTTTTTATTTGGTTTCTATGGATGTTATCATCCCGTCGGCCATCATGACGCGCCGGGCGGTGTCGGCGGCCAGATTCTCGTCGTGGGTGACGATCACGAACGTCTGGCCGAAGTCGCGCCGCAGATCGAAGAAGAGCCTGTGGAGTTCGGCACGGTTGCGCGAGTCAAGACTCCCCGACGGCTCGTCGGCCAGCACGGCCTTAGGCTCGTTGACCAGCGCACGGGCCACGGCCGCCCGCTGGCGTTCGCCTCCCGAAAGCTCCGAAGGGCGATGATCCATGCGCTGCGACAGCCCGAGGTATTCCACCAGACGGCGCGCCGCCGCGAAAGCGTCGGAGCGCTTGCGGCCCCCTATGAGGGCAGGCATGGCCACATTCTCAAGCAGCGTGAATTCGGGCAGCAGCTGATGGAACTGAAACACGAAGCCCACATTGCGGTTGCGGAACCGGGCCAGACGCGAAGCGTTCATCGCCAGCGGCTCCTCGCCGTCGAAACTCACCCTGCCGCTGTCGGGACGGTCGAGCGTGCCTATGATCTGGAGCAGCGTGGTTTTCCCCGCGCCGCTCGGCCCCACTATCGACACGATCTCACCGGCATCGACCCTGAGGTCTATGCCTTTGAGCACCTGAAGCCCTTCGAAACTTTTGGTGATACCTTGCACTTCTATCATGGCTTTCGCAAAATTACTATAAAATCCATAGCCCCTTCAGCGAGTTTGGTGTTTTTAACTCAAAAAAGGGAATCTTTACGTCGGCGACACTCAGCCGGCATTGCCGCCGGAGGCGTCGCGACGGCGGATCTCCACGCGGCGGATCTTGCCGGAGATGGTCTTGGGCAGTTCGTCGACAAACTCTATCACACGCGGATACTTATAGGGCGCAGTGGCCTGCTTCACGTGGTTCTGAAGCTCCTTGACCAGCTCGTCGCCGGCACGGCTCTTCCAGTCGGCAGCAAGCACCACAGTGGCTTTCACCACCTGACCGCGGATATCGTCGGGCACGCCGGTGATGGCGCACTCCACCACCGCCGGATGGGTCATCAGGGCGCTCTCCACCTCAAAAGGCCCGATACGGTAGCCCGAGCTTTTGATCACATCGTCGACACGGCCCACATACCACATGTAGCCGTCCTCGTCGCGCCATGCCAGATCGCCCGTGTGATAATACCCTCCGCGCGTGGCGTAGGCCGTCAGCTCCGGGTCGCGGTAATACTCCTTGAACAGTCCGGCCGGACGGCTTCCGTCGGCCGGAAGCTTCACCACTATCTCGCCCTGCTCTCCATCCTCGGCCGGGGTGCCGTCGGGGAGCAGAAGCCTCACGTCGTAGCTCGGATTGGGCACTCCCATAGCACCCGGCCTCGGCTCAAGCCACGGCATAGTGGCGATGGTCAGAGTGGTTTCGGTCTGCCCGAAGCCCTCCATGAGCTTTATGCCCGTCTGCTTGAGAAAAGCGTCGAACACGGCCGGATTGAGCGCCTCGCCCGCTATGGTGCAGTGGCGGAGCGACGAAAGGTCGTAATCGGCCATATTCTCGCGTATGAGGAAGCGGAATATAGTCGGAGGAGCGCACAGGGTGGTGATGCGGTGGCGCTCTATCATGCGGAGCATATCGGCGGGAGTGAACTTCTCATGTTCGTAGACAAACACCGTCGCGCCGGCTATCCACTGCCCGTAGAGCTTGCCCCACACGGCCTTGCCCCAGCCGGTGTCGGCAATGGTCAGATGCAGGTCGTCGGGACCGAGATCGTGCCACAGCGACCCCGTGGCTATATGTCCGAGCGGATAGGTGAAGTCATGAGCCACCATCTTTGGCTCGCCTGTCGTGCCCGAAGTGAAATACATCAGCATCGTGTCGCCGTTGTCGTTCTTCGGCTCCGGTCGCTTCCACTCCCCTGCGGCGGCTATGCCGTCGGCAAAGCTGTGGAACCCTTCGGGCACCTCCGGGCCTACGCTTATCAGGGTGGCGACCGATGGCGAGTCGGGCATGGCGGCCTCCACATGGGGGAGCACATTGCTGTCGCCCACACACACTATGGCCTTAATCGTAGCGGCATTGCAGCGATACACAATGTCGCCGGCCGTCAGCAGATGAGTGGCCGGAATCGCGACGGCGCCGATCTTGTGGAGAGCTATGATCGACAGCCAGAACTCCACACGCCGGCGGAGTATGAGCATCACCATGTCGCCGCGCCCTATGCCGAGGCTGCTGAAAAACGACGCGGTGCGGTCGGTGAGTTCCTTTATATCGGCAAACGTATAGGAGCGTTCGTGCCCCTTGTCGTCGGTCCATAGCAGAGCGCGCTTGCCAGGCTGCTCCGCGGCCCATGCATCGACCACGTCGTAAGCGAAATTGAAATGGTCGGGTATGTCGATTCTGAAATTGTCGATAAAATCCTGTTGGGATGTGAAGCGGCTACGTTTTACAAAACGTTCTATCATGATGCTTAGTGGATTTGCGTCAGAATATTATGGCGAGAAATTTCACCGGCTTATTGCCCGTGGCCACCACCCGATGGCCAAGCTCGGCGTTGAAATATATGCTGTCGCCGGTGGCAAGCTCAGCCTTGCGCCCTCCGATATGAAGCTCCATCGCGCCTTCGAGCACGATATTGAACTCCTGGCCGGCATGGGTGGTTTCGGGCGGCAGCGGCGAGCCGGGAGCCAGAGGATGGACAGTGACTATGAACGGATCGGCCTTGCGACCGGCAAAACCGGCGGCAAGCGAACGATAGCTGTAGGCCCGCGACCGCTCCACCAGCGCGCCCTGTCCGCGGCGGGTGATGAAATAGCTGCTCATGCGCGGCTCGTCGCCAAACAGAAGCGCCGGAAGCTCCACGCCACACTTCGTGGCGATACGCTGCAGCGTACTCATGGCTATGTCGGCCTCGCCACGCTCCATCATGACGTAGGTGGCGGTGTCGACCTCACACATCTCGGCCATGGCCTCGACGGTGATATCCATCGCCTCGCGCAGCCCTTTGAGCCGCTGTGCTATCTGCAGAAGATGATCCATAAACAATTGGTTGATCGTGAGAATAAGAGTGTCAGGCATTTATTGCCGACCGTCCGGAGCCGGGCCGATCGCCACACCCCTGAGGATTCGAGAATAGATCATGATGAATGTCTGGCGGGGTGGATACCTGTTATAAAAACGGCAGCGCGGAGCCTGTTGTTCCGCGAACCCGTTACTTTTTTTTGAGAGTTACTTACATTCACGGCCCGACAGCCATCGCCGACG
>JAIDKJ010000084.1 GCA_029051835.1 Paramuribaculum sp.
TTGTAGTATTGATCGCGGATGTCGAGGCTCGCGCAGTCGGGGAACTCGTGATTGATTTTCCGTGTCAGATGCTCGAACTCTTTTTTGCGGCGCTCGAAACGGTCGCGGTCATGATCGCGGATTATGTAGGTGAGCACGGTCTGTTCCACCGTTCCCTCTATAGAGGTCAGATGATAGAATCCCTCATATCCTTCGGTGTGTTCGGGAGTCTCCCAGCGCGGAAGCATGATGGCAAACTGCAGGGCGATACGCATGGAGTTGATCATCTTGTGTTTTGCCGAGCCGGGATGCACGTTGCGTCCGGCAAAGGTTACTTTGGCCACTGCGGCGTTGAAATTCTCATATTCCAGTTCGCCTACTTCTCCGCCGTCGATGGTATAAGCCCAGTCGGCGCCAAACTGACCGACATCGAATTTATGCGCTCCCTGACCGATCTCTTCGTCGGGATTGAACGCTATGCGTATGCGTCCGTGCGCTATGTCGGGATTGTTCTGGAGGTAGTCTATGGCGGTGATTATCTCAGCGATTCCGGCTTTGTCGTCGGCTCCCAGCAGGGTCGTGCCGTCGGTGACGATAAGATCGTCGCCGATATAGTGTTCCATTTCGGGTAAGTCGGCAGGTGAGAGCCCGATCCCTTTATCGGCGTTGAGAGTGATATCTCCGCCGGGATAATTGTCGATGATGCGGGGATTGACATTGTGTCCTGAAGCGTCGGGCGATGTGTCGAGATGGGCTATGAATCCCACTGTGGGCACATGCTCGTAGCCCGGCGTAGCCGGCAATGTGGCCATAAGATAGCCATTTTCGTCGAGTGTTATCTCAGTGAGTCCCATGGACTTCAGTTCCTCTTCGAGGCTTTGGGCGAAAATCATCTGGCCGGGGGTCGAAGGGGTCATGTTGGTGAGTTCGTCGCTTTGGGTGTCAAACTTCACATAGCGCAGAAAGCGGTCAACAACAGTCATTGAGGTAAATGATTAGGTAATGGTGGATAATATGTCACAAAAGTAGTGAAATTTTTGCGAGGCTAGGGGATATTGCCAAAAAAAATGCGTAGATTTGCGAAAAATCTTCGACCGGTATCAAAACAAAATCACCTATGGCGGCGTTGTTACCAGTGAAGTTTAATTCTAATCAGTAATCCAGACACAAAATGAAACCGTTACCCATTATTCTGGCAGTGCTCGGCGGCGCTATAGCCGGGGCTACCGTAGGCCTTCTGTTCGCACCTGAAAAGGGTGAGGATACACGCGATGAGATCGTGAAATATCTGAAAAGCAAAGGTATAAAGCTCCATCGCAGCAAGATCGAGGCGCTGGCCGACGAGATCGCCGAAGAAATCAAAAAGTAAAAATCACGCAATACCCACAATACAAAGCCCTGAAATCATGAGCACAACAGGTATACTCTATTCATTCATCGGCGGCGCCATAGTCGGAGCCGCAGCAGCTCTGCTCCTCGCGCCTGAAAAAGGCGAGAACACACGCCGCCGCATCAAGGAGATCCTTCAGCAGAAGGGCATTCTGTGCTCCGACAATGAAATCGACGCTCTCGTAGAGCAGCTTACCGAGGAAATGGACGCCAAATAAGGCGTGGCTGCTAAACTGCACCGATTTATGCATATAAGCCGGCTGCCGTGACGTCGAGTCGTTTCGGTTGCCGGCTTGGATGCGTTGCCGGATGATGAAGAATCCGATGCTTTGACGACACACACTTTTGGGTGTTTTTGGACTCTGCGTGTGTTCCTATCATCCTACTAAACCTATCATGAAAGTCAATTAATGAACGAAACTGACAATAATTACAACCGACTGTGGCAACAGGCTAAGTCTTTTTTTGCCAATGGACTTGAATATGCCAAGCTGACTGCCGCCGAGAAATTGACAATGCTTATAACCGGACTGGCGGTTGCTGCCGGTTCTTTTGTGCTCGGTATAATATTCTTATTCTTCCTGACGATAGCCATAGCCCACTGGATAGCTCCCGCTATCGGACTCGGATGGGCATACGCGCTTATGGGGGTGTTCTACCTTGTGCTGGTAGTGTTGTTGATCGTCTTGTGCAAGCCGTTGATCATGAATCCTGTCGCACGTTTCATATCCCGACTGTTTCTTAAATAATCTGTTATCACTGTCATGGATAAAAATAGTATCGATGCTCACAAGCAGTCGCCGGATCCGAAACCTTGGAAGGGCTATACAATCGACGAGCTGCGCTATCAGCAGGCCTATACGGCTGTACGTATGCAGATCGATCGTCAGAAGCTCATGTCGACCGCATCGCAGATGAAGGGCGGCATGGGGTCGTTCAAGGGTGCAGGCCTCGTGGGGCGTCTGCTGAGCAATCTGTCGTATATCGACTATGCTTTTATGGCTTTCCGGATAGGCCGTCAGGTATTCCGTCTGTTCCGTCGGCGATAATCCGTCGGTCCGTTATGCCTGAAGTCCGGATAATGTTTTTGTTGAAAAAGATTTGCTATGAATGATTATGTTGAAGTGAAAGTGGAGATCACTCCGTTTTCCGAAGATTTTGCCGACCTCCTCGCCGCAGAGCTTGCAGAGGCCGGATATGAAAGTTTCGTAACCGACTGCGACTCCCTGACGGCATACGTCAGAAATGAATCCTATGACCGTGCGGTGCTTGACGGTGTTTTGTCGCAGTGGCCTTATCCGTGTCGACTGCAGCTACGCGACGCACTGACCATTGAGGGGCGCGACTGGAATCATGAATGGGAGAAAAACTATTTCAAGCCAATCGTGATCGGTGACGAATGCGTTGTCCACAGCTCGTTCCACACTGATTATCCGGCCTGTCGCTATGATATTGCCATCGATCCGAAAATGGCTTTCGGTACCGGTCATCATGCCACAACTTCGCTCATCATCTGCCGGCTCCTAGATAAGGATCTCGATGGCATGAATGTGTTGG
>JAIDKJ010000085.1 GCA_029051835.1 Paramuribaculum sp.
CGCTTTGTGTGAATCGACCTCCTTCGATCTTGAACGTGTGCTTGAGGCTTTTGAAAGCCAGTTCGGCCATTTGCTGCCGCAGGTGAAATGGGTCAATATGGGAGGCGGACATCTGATGACGCGCGAAGGTTATGACACCGGCCATCTGGTGAGCCTGCTGCGCGACTTCCGTTCGCGTTATCCATGGCTTGAGGTTATTCTGGAGCCTGGAAGCGCATTCACATGGCGCACCGGCGATCTGATCGCATCGGTGGTAGATATAGTGGAGAATCAGGGCATCAAGACGGCTATTATCGACGCTTCGTTTGCCTGCCACATGCCCGACTGCCTCGAGATGCCCTACAAACCTGCTGTCAGCGAGAGCGTGGAGCCGGCGCCCGGACTCCCTCAATACCGTATAGGAGGCAATTCATGTCTGAGCGGCGATTTCATGGCCGATTGGGCTTTTTCCGAAGAATTGGTGCCCGGTCAGCGTCTGACATTCGAGGATATGAACCATTATACTACTGTCAAGACCACCATGTTCAATGGCCTGCAACATCCCGACATAGCTTTGTGCCGGGCCGACGGAACAATCGAGTACCTTCGGAAATTCACTTTCGATGACTATAAATCACGCATGAGCTGACTGCAAGATGAACCAAAATCCAGTATATTCCGTAATAGTGCCGGTTTATAACCGGCCCGACGAAGTGGCCGACCTGTTGAGGAGTCTGTCGGAGCAGACATATCGCGATTTCGAGGTGATTCTGGTCGAGGACGGATCCACCGTGCCGTCGGCGGAGGCAGTCGAGCGCTACGCGCCGGAGTTGCCCGCCATCAGTTATTATCAGAAGTCCAACGAGGGTCGCTCCATCGCGCGCAACTATGGCATAGAGCGGTCAAGAGGATCGTGGCTCATATTCTTCGACAGCGACTGCGTGATACCGCCGGAATATTTCGCTACGCTGACCGAGGCTCTTAAAGATATGCCGCTCGATTGCTTCGGGGGGCCTGATGCGGCCGACGGTTCGTTCAGCGACACACAGAAGGCCATAAATTTCGCTATGACTTCGTTTCTTACCACCGGCGGTATACGTGGCGGCAAAGTGAGCCTTGAGAAGTTTACGCCTCGCTCTTTCAATATGGGTTACACCCGAGAGGTCTACGACAGAGTAGGAGGATTCAGGGAAATGTTCTCGGAAGATATCGACATGAGCATGCGCATCAGGGAGGCCGGTTTCCGTATAGGCCTTGTGCGCCGGGCTTCGGTCTACCATAAGCGCCGTGTGTCGTTCGGAAAGTTTCTGCGTCAGGTCTATGTGTTCGGCATGTCGAGGATCACGCTCAAGCTGCTCTATCCGTCGTCGCTTAAGGCTGTGCATACTCTTCCGGCATTGGCCGTAGTGGCCGGCGTGGCGTGTTGCGTGCTTGCGGCGGTGCTGAGTCCGTGGTGGCTCCTGCCTATCGGTGTCTACCTGCTGGCGGTATTGTTGTCGGCTCTATGGCAGTCGCGCAGCCTCAAGGTGGCTTTGCTTGCGGTGCCGGCGAGTGTCATACAGATCGGAGGATATGGATGCGGATTCATCCGCGCATGGTTCACCAAGATATTTCTTCGTCGGGGCCGCAATGTCGACGAGGAGATAAGACTGCGTAAAGGACGATGACCGGTAACTGCGACAATCTCCCCTCGGCATCATCGCGACGCATAGCCGATCTGAGCGATGACGACCGCCCGCGCGAGAAGGCGCTGGCCCACGGCATACGATCTCTGAGCAATGCCGAATTGCTCGCCATCATATTCGGCGGCGGCCTGCCGGGAAAATCCGTGGTGGAGATGAGTCAGGAAATATTGTCGGCCTGCGACAACAAGCTTGTCAATCTGGCACGGATGCCTATACAGGCCGTGACGCGGTCGTTCCGAGGCATAGGCCCTGCCAAGGCTATATCGCTCGCGGCGGCTTTTGAGCTTGGATCGCGTTGTCGCGACGAAGAGCGCAGCCGCGATGTGACGGTGCGCTCTTCCGATGATGCGTTCAATTATATACGTGGCCGGCTTGAGAATCTCGACCATGAAGAGTTCTGGGTGATGGTGCTTAGCCGCGCCAACCGGATTCTGTCGGCCGAACTGGTGAGCCGTGGAGGCACCGCCGCCACGGTGGTCGACGTGAAGATTGTCGTCAAGACCGCTGTCGACCGGTTGGCCTCGGGTATCATACTCGTGCATAATCATCCGTCGGGCAACCGTAAGCCAAGCGGGCAGGACGACGCTCTGACATCACGTATCAAAGCCGCGGCCGCGCTGTTCGATATCCGTGTGCTCGACCACCTCATAGTGGCCGGCAACGAATATTTCTCTTATGCCGACAACGGCATGATCTGATCGCTCGATTCAGCCCAGTTCGGCCAGATAGCGTTCGGCGTCGAGAGCCGCTTTGCATCCGCTTCCGGCGGCAGTGATGGCCTGACGGTAGTTCGGAGCGGCCACGTCGCCGGCGGCAAACACTCCGGCCACATTTGTACGGGTCGACTGGCCTTCGGTCTTTATATATCCGGCTTCATCCAGTTCGATCCACGGACGGAATACGTCGGTGGCGGGTTTGTGTCCGATGGCAAGGAAAAATCCGTCGACAGGCAGATTGTAGATACGCTCCTTGTCGGTGGATGCGAACTCTACAAGCTTTGCGCCCTCCAGATAGTCATCGCCGTAGAGGCCGAGGGTGTTGGTGTTGAAAAGCACCGTGATATTGGATTTTTCTTCTACCCGTTGCTGCATTACTTTTGAAGCTCTCAGATAATCCTTGCGGACGATCAGGAACACTTCCGATGCGATGTTCGACAGGTAAAGGGCTTCTTCACAGGCTGTGTCGCCGCCTCCTACCACTGCCACTCGCTTGCGGCGATAGAAAAAACCGTCGCATGTGGCGCAGGCCGATACTCCCATACC
>JAIDKJ010000086.1 GCA_029051835.1 Paramuribaculum sp.
GCGCAATGAGTCGCAACAATTGCATTAGAGTAGCTCAACCCATTCAAAATGAGAAGGTTATGGGGGGGGGGTATTCCTTTGATGCCTTCTCATTCACCCAAAATCCATTTTCACCCTTTTTGAATTGTGGTATGCTTGTCGGAGTCATGGCAGGCAGGATTCGTTTGCAATTCCCACTGTTTACGAAAGCGTCGAGTCGCTTTCAGGTATTGACCAGACCCACACAAAACCACATTGTATCATAATCCGGTCAGCATAAAGCTGACTATCCTGTATATGAAAGTGGACTGACCACTCCGTGAGGAACAGTAGTTCACATCCCTGTAAAATAAATCTTGGAAGGAGCACTCCGTGAGGATTGCTCTTTTTTTTGCGCGATTTTTTTTTACCGTCAGATTTATGTAATTTTGTGGAGGAGTATGGCATAGATATTTCCAGACTGACACTTTATACACTTAACTGAGTTTTATATGAAACCAATCATCATCGTGGCTGCGCTGGCAGCCGCTCTCTCGGTGCAGGCACAGGAAGCCGCCAAGACCGATTCGGTCGAGGGCTTCAAGTTCACCGATGTGAAGACTGTCAAGACCGGTCCGGTGCGCGACCAGAACAAGTCGGGTACATGCTGGTGCTTCTCCAGCAATTCGTTCTTTGAGAACGAGATCATCCGCAAAGGCCACAAGCCCGTGGATCTGTCGGAAATGTTTGTAGTGTGGCACACCTACGATGACAAGGCCGACAAATATATCCGCACGAACGGCAAGATCAACTTCTCGCAGGGTGGCAGCGGACTTGATGTCCCCTACGTATGGGCCGCTTACGGCATGATGCCCGAGGAGGCTTACAAGGGACTCAACTATGGCGAGGACAACCACGTGCACGGCGAGCTTGAGGCCGCCATGCAGGGCTATCTGTCGGCCATCAACCGCAAACCCAACCGCCGCCTCTCCACAGCGTGGCGCAAGGGTCTTCAGGGCATCCTCAACGCCTATTTCGGAGAGATTCCCGAAACATTCGAGTACGAGGGCAAGACATACACTCCCCAGACATTCGCCAAGTCGCTCGGCATCAACCCCGACGATTACGCCACATTCACTTCCTTCACCCACCATCCGTTCGACAAGCCTTTCGTGCTTGAAGTGTCGGACAACTGGCTCTCCGGACAGTATATGAATGTGCCCCTGGCCGATCTCAAGGCTATCGTCGACAACGCTATCGACAAGGGCTACTCTGTGGCCTGGGCTGCCGATGTCAGCGAGGGCGGATTCAAGTGGAAGGAGGGCTTCGCAGTGATGCCCGCCGACAAGGATGAGGCTGATCTCGACGGCACTGAGCTTTCGCGCTGGGTGAAACTCTCCGACGCTGAGAAAAACCGTGAGAAATACGCAGTCAAGGGTCCGGTGAAAGAGATCGAGGTCACTCAGGAGATGCGTCAGGAGATGTTCGACCGTCAGGAAACCACCGACGACCACGGCATGGTGATCGTAGGCAAGGCTACCGACCAGAACGGCAACGAATACTACAAGGTGCAGAACTCATGGACCGACAAGCAGAAATATGGCGGCTACTTCTATGTATCGATGCCCTATTTCCTCGCCAAGACCATGGATATATACGTCAATAAGGAAGCTGTGCCGGCTGCAATACGCAAGCGCACCGGTATCTGATCTCCGCACATAGCCTGATATACCGACAGGGTTCAGTGTCGTCCGTTAATGACACTGAACCCTGTTGCTTTGTCTAACGCTCCATGTCGTCGGCATACATCCATTTCTGCCCGCGCGTGCGGTCGTAGACCTTGCGTCCCGCCACGTAGGTGGCCCGTATGAGGTTGTCGGGGCCAAGCGTCGCGATGACAAACAGTTTTTCGAATATCGTCGCTGCATATTTCATGCGCCATTCGACGAACTCCGACGGATGCAGATCCACGACGGCTATGTCGGCCTCGAAGCCGGGCGCGATGGAGCCGATGGTGTTTTCGAGATGGAGCGCTCCGGCGCCGCCCCGCGTGGCCATATAGAAGCTTTTCAGTGCGCTCAGGCCGCCTTGGCGGAGCATGGCCACCTTGTAGGCATCGCCGAGCTGGCGTATCATCGAGAAGCTTGTGCCGCCCCCGGTATCGGTGCCGATTCCGGCTCTTACCGGCCGCGACCGCTTCATGGCTGCCCGATAGTCAAACTCTCCGTCGCCCAGAAAGAGATTCGACGACGGACAGTGGGCCACTCCGCATCCGCAGTCGTGAAGCGTCTGCCACTCATCCTCGCCAACAATGCAGCAGTGAGCCATCACCGAGAGCCGGTCGACCAGACCGTGCCGGCGGTAGACGTCGGTGTAGTTGGCGGCTCCGGGAAACAGTTGCGCCACCCAGTCGATCTCGCTCTGTGTTTCGTCGAGATGGGTGTGCATGTACACTCCGCTGTCGATATAGCGCTGATACAGCTCTCCGGCAAGCTCAAGCTGCCGCGGTGTGGAGGTCGGAGCGAAGCGGGGAGCTACGGCGTAGAGCTGTCGACCTCGCCGGTGCCACTTGCGCAGCAGATCCTCGGCCACGGCAATGGATTCGTCGGCCGACGGATCTTTCAGCGCCTCGGGCAGATTGCGGTCCTGAAGCACCTTGCCGCATATCATGCGCGTATCGTAGCGTTCGCTCTCTTCGAAAAATGCGTTGACCGACGTGGCAAACGTGGTGGCGAACACATTGGCCGTGGTGGTGCCTTGCGCGAGTGTCTGCCTGAAGAATTCGCGCGCCACCTCGTCGGCCAGGCTCTTGTCGCTCAGCCGCGCCTCGGTCGGATAGGCATATCTGTCGAGCCAGTCGAGCAGCGTCTTGCCGTATGATCCTATCATCGGGCTTTGCACGTAGTGGGTATGGCAGTCGACAAATCCCGGCATTATCACTGCGTCGGGATACGTGTCGATATCCCGTAGATGCGGGTATTCGGGCGCTGTGGCGTTATAATCGCCCGCGGCCACTATATATCCGTCCTGAATCACGATGAGTCCGTCGTCGTGACAGTCGTAGCAGGCCTCTTCGTCGTCGTTGATAAACGGATCGGCCTTGAACGTCAGTATTCGCCCTCTGATACCTTTGAGCGGCGAGCCGTGGGGATTTACCGGAAGCGGAGCTGTGTGCATGGATATGATGGTGTTGCGGATGTGTTGCTGAGATATTACGATATTACCAACACTCATGCGTGCCGAAAGGTTGCGTCGCGTGCTGCGATAGCCGGTTGTGAGGCGTGGGGCTTTATTCGGCAAGCTGCGCTATGTCGTCGGCCAGTTCCTCGCGGAGCAGGGTGGCATCGAAATCCGACGCCCATTTCTCACGTGCGCCCAGACGCATGCGGCTGTAGCGCAGCTGCGAGTCTATGTAGGGCATGATGCCGCGTATGAACTCCTCTTTTTCGGGATTGGCGGCCAGAAGTATTCCGCTGTCGTCGTCGACCATTTCAGCGAGGCCGCCTACATCGTTGGCTATGACCGGCACGCCGTGCATCATCGATTCGCACAGCGCCACAGGGCAGCCTATGCCGTCGTCGGCGAGCAGCAGGGTCCAGTCGATACGGCCTGTGGCATAGAGCGCATGCACTTCGTCATTGCTCACGTTGCCGAGCAGTTCGGTGGTGAGCCATCGGTTGGGCGTGAGCTGTGCGAGGGTCGTTTTCAGCTCGTCGAAGCATGGGCCGTCGCCCACCACGATCCATTTTATCGGGGTTTCGCGCGCGGTGGCGAGCGCGTCGATATATTCGGCCATCTGGCTGAAGCGTTTCTCTTCGGTCACCGGGCCTACGGTGAGGAAAGTCAGCTGATTGTGGATCACGTGGGGCGCCGGGGTGGCTGTACGGCGGTCGACGCATCCGAGGCGGCGGGTTTCGATATGGACGTGCCGGTCGCCCGACAGGCGTCGGCGCACCACTCCGGCCGTCTGGTCGCTCGTGGTGAATATTGCCTTGCAGTGGCGTGCCGTGAAGAGGCGGAGCTGACGGTTGCCATAGCGCAGATCGTCGGTGTGGGCGCGGCTGACGATGCGCAGATGCAGTTTGCGCGATGCCAGCGCCAGCCCCGATGTCAGCGGGCTGAGCCGGAAGGTGTAGAAGATCGTCTGCCGGGGCGACAGATCGGGGTGGCGCTGAAGCCAGCGTGATATCCATCGGGCTGCGGCAGCGGCCTGTATGTCGTGCGACAGCGCCTGGCGGCTGTCGGTTCCGTGTCGGAGCCAGTAGGCCATATCGGCCGATACGAGGGCGTTCCATGCCGGCAGCAGGCCGTTGGCGTCGGTCGCGTCGGCCAGATCGCCGCATATCTCGATGCCCGGCCGGAGATGTTCGTCGCATGTGTCGCTAAGCCGGCGTCGGGGCATTACTATGATGCGTCCGAACCGTGTGGCCAGAGCGTCGAGTTCCGGCTTGACGAGTACGCTCTCGGGGTGCTCGCAGTAAGGATAGGCGTCTGTGATGACCACTATGGTCGTCGACTGTGGTTCGGGAGGGTTCACGTTAGGATCAGCTTTTTTGGGGTTACGGCGGGAGAGAAGCAGTGTCAGCCCGCGAAGTGAATGAGAAGAGCCGAGGATATCACCATGTAGATAAGCATGCCGATGATGTCGTTGGTGATGGATATGAAGGGGCCGGTGGCGAGAGCCGGATCGATCTTGAATTTCTCAAGTGTCAGGGGCACGAATGTGCCGAACACCGAGGCGAATATCACTACCGACATGAGCGACAGCGATACGGCCATGGTGGTGGAATAGTGTCCCGGGCCGAGCTTCATGATGTTGTAGCCCAGCACGAGCAGCGATATTATCAGGCCGTTGATCAGACCCACCCCAAGCTCTTTGAGCAGCTGGCGGCCTGATCGCCTGATGTCGAGCGAGCCGTTGGCAAGGCCCTGCACGACGATGGCCGACGACTGTGTGCCGACGTTGCCGCCCGTGCCGCCTATGAGCGGTATGAAGAGGGCGAGCGTGGGGTCGACCGACAGTCCTTCCTCGAAATTGCCGAGTATGAGTGAGTTGCCTATGCCGCCGAGCATACCTATGAGCAGCCACGGCAGCCGGGCCTTGGTCTGGGTGAATATGGTGTCGGAGGTTTCTACGTCGCTCGACAGACCCGAGGCCAGCTGATAGTCGCGTTCGGTCGATTCGCGCACCTGGTCCATCACGTCGTCGACGGTGATGCGTCCCACGAGGCGTCCGATGGAGTCCACCACCGGCATCGCCACAAGGTCGTATTTCTCGAAGTCGATGGCCACGTCGTCGATCGGGGTGTCGGTCTTCACCGAAGCGGGGTTCTCCTCCATGACGTGGCGTATCTTCGACACCGACGGATGCGTGATGAGGGTCTTCAGGGGCAGTATGCCGCGCAGGCGGTAGTCGTTGTCGACCACATAGACGTTGTATATCGCGTCCATGTCCTCGGCCTGCATCCTCATCTGCTTGATGCATTCGGGCATGCTCCAGTTCTCGTTGACCACGATCATCTCGGTGCCCATCAGGCCGCCGGCGGTGTCCTCGTCATATTTGAGAAGGTCTATGATGTCGCCGGCCTGCTCCACGTCGTCGATATGGGAGAGGATCTTGTCGCGGTCCTCTTCGTCAAGCTCCTGTATGATGTCGACGGCGTCGTCCGTGTCGAGGTTTTCTATAAACTGGCGGGCGATCTCCTCGGCAGGCATCTCGCGGAGCAGTTTGCGGCGGTCGTCCTCGTCAAGCTCCATGAGCACGTCGGCCGCTATCTCGTCGTCGAGCAGCTTGTAGAGGAATTCCTCCTCTTCGAGGTCGAGCTGCTGGTATAGCTCGGCTATGTCGGCCGGATGGAGATCGGCCAGCTCGGTGCGTGCCGCCTCCTCGTTGCGCTCGGCTATGATCTGCCTTATGTGTTCCAGATATTCGGGAGTGTATTCTTTCATTGGTTGGCTGCGCGGAGTGAGGAAATGAAGTTGGTGAGTTCTACAAACTGGCTTACCGTGAGCTGTTCGGGTCGCATCTGTCCCATCGGAAGTTCATCGGCGCCTACGCCGGCCGCAAGGAGTCCGCGCAGGGAGTTGCGCAGGGTCTTGCGCCGCTGGCTGAACGCTGTCTTGACCACGGTCTTGAACAGTCGCTCGTCGCAGCCCAGATCGGTCACGCCGTTGCGCCGCAGGCGTATCACTCCGCTCTGCACTTTGGGCGGCGGATTGAACACTCCCGGCTCCACCGTGAAGAGATACTCCACGTCGTACCATGCCTGGAGCAGTACGCTCAGTATGCCGCGTGTCTTTGTCCCGGCGGGGGCGGCGAGGCGTTCGGCCACTTCGCGCTGAAGCATTCCAGAGCAGCATTTCACCTGGTCGCGGTAGTCGAGCACGTGGAAGAATATCTGGGAGGATATGTTGTAGGGATAGTTGCCGATCACGCAGAACGGCTGTCCGTCGGGATAGGTCTGCGCCAGATCGAGCTTAAGGAAGTCGCAGTCGATTATTCGGCCTTCAAGTCCGGGGAAGTGGCGGCGCAGATATTCCACGCTCTCGCCGTCGATCTCCGCTACGCTGACATCGTGGCCGTCGGCCATGAGAAATTGTGTGAGCACTCCCATGCCCGGCCCTACCTCCATCACCGGGAGGCCTTTGTAGTCGTCGAGTGTGGCGGCTATGCGCCGTGCTATGTCGAGATCGGTCAGGAAGTGCTGTCCGAGTGCTTTCTTTGGTTTTACCTGCTGGCTCATGGGCTGTGGTGTTTATTCTGCAAAAATAGTGAAAATTCCCGGCGGCCGGGCACTGTAAGGCCGAAAAAATGGGCGGAACCGGCCGGCGCCCCGCTCTGCGGCATGGCGGAGCGGGGCGTCGGACGGTTGCTGGCCGGCAGGGACGGCGGGGCGTCAGCCGTTGACGGCTTCTGTCAGGTTTTTGAACTGCAGCGTGTAGTCGTCGGCCTTCGTGGGGTCGAGATGCGGTATGAAGAAGTTGGCGTTGAGGCGTGCGGCTTCGAGGCATGTGCCGGTCACTACCAGTGCGGGCTGGGCCACCGACGACACCATCGGATCGTCCATCGCGGCCAGCGATTCGAGAAGGCGGCTGAGATCGGCGGCCAGGCGGGCGGTCTGCAGATTGGCTTCGGCGCATTCGCCGAAAAGCGCTTCCTGCTTCTTCTTTTCGTCGGCCACTATGGCGGCGTTGAGCGCTTTGCCGGCGGTGAAGCATCGGTTGGCCGTGGCTTCAAGCTGTTCTTTCAGTATGGTGAATTGTGTCTGGAGAAGCTTCGTGGCCTGATCGTCGGCCGGCATTTTCTCCGATTTTATGGCCGATGACACTGCGAAGAGTCCCATGGCGGCCTGAATGGTGAGCACTGCGGCGGTGGCTTCGCCCGGTATGGTCAGGAGCGTGGCGTGGCTCAGATGGTCGGTAAACTTCCGGAAGTTGATGTTCTGTATCATGTCAGGGTTGGTTTTTTGTGAAGGTCGGCGTGTGTATACGCTGTGATGTTGACGCTTGTTATACAAACGTCTTCGGTGCGGGTAAAGTTGTTGACAGAAGCGAAAAATATGGCACAAAAAAAGAGTCGGTATCCTGATCGGATCCGGCTCTAAGTGCCTTAAAAGGATTTTCGCGAGTCGTAATTACTCGGCTACAGCTACAGCAACGGTAGTGTCAGCGGCAACTGTGTCGTTGGTGAGGGTGTCAACAACAGCCTCGGTTTCAACGGCAACAACAGCTTCTACGCTGTCAGTGGCAGCAGCCTCAGCCTCAGCGGCGTTCTTGTTTCCGCAAGCGAAGAGCGATGCGCTGAATACAACAGCGAGCATCAGAACGAACGTTTTCATTTTGGGTGGATTTTTTTATAAAACAAGTGTTTTGCTTCAAAAACGCTGCCAA
>JAIDKJ010000087.1 GCA_029051835.1 Paramuribaculum sp.
TTTCACCACCTGCATGAAGACATTGCCGTCGTTGTCAAGACGATAATAAGGAGCGTCCTCGCCAGTGATAAAGTTAGTATCCTCGGGCAGAGGCGTTTCAATCTTCTGGTCGGAAAGATATAAATTCACAGCCTTATTCTCTTCCTCAAGAAGTTCGGCATAGCTCTTGTCGTCATCGCAGGCTGTCACCACTGTCGACAGTGCAGTCACGACAGCAATAGCTAACAACGGGATTCTATTCAATATTTTCATTTCTTTATATTTGTTTCTATTTGTCAATACTGTTTGATCATGCCTACGCCATTAGCTTTGTGCGCGATCGAGATATGAGTCGAAATCGTCAAGCGCATTCATGATCAATTCAAGAGCCTCTGCGGCAGTGCCGGTAAACTCTCCGCCGGCCGCATTAAGATGACCGCCTCCGCCAAACAGCCGTTCGCAAACGAGGTTGACCGGAACCCGCCCTTTGCTTCGCATCGAAACCTTTACGAAATCCGCTTCATCCTGACGCAGATACACGCTCCATGTCACTCCGGGCACCGCCAGCGGTCGGTTGACCAGTCCCTCGGTATCGCCCTTCACATAGGAAAACTCATTCAGTTCCTTCCGGTCAAGAATGATTACGGCAAGCTGATGTTCCGGTATAATCTGCATCTTTCGATACAAGGCATATCCGTTGATCCGAAGCGACTCCGCACGATGTGTGTTCCATGCGAGCGTATACACCTCATCCTTGTCAAGCCCCTTTGCAAGCAAAAGCGATATGATCGAATACAGATCTGGATCATTGGAGTTATACGAGAAATTGCCCGTATCGGTAAGCATCCCGGTGTATATGCATGTGGCCGAATCCACATCAATCAGATCATACATACCGGCCTGCCAAAGTATATGGAACAGCAGGGAGCATGTCGACGACTGTTCGGGCCGCGATATGGTCAGATCGGCAAAATCATCCGGATTAAGATGGTGGTCTATCAGTATTTTTACGGCATTACTACCCTCTATCATGGGAGCCAGACGATCTATCCGTTTCAGCGAATTAAAATCAAGACACACTATCGTATCAGCAGCGGCAAGCAGACCTCTGACTCTTTCGGGAAACCGCGATGCTATGACTATATCATGAAAACCGGGAAGAAAATCAAGCGTTGAAGCAGGAGTATCAGGTGTCACCACCACAGCCGACTTTCCCATTCGGCGCAATATATGGCACAATCCGAGCGACGACCCGAGGGCATCGCCGTCGGGCGTCATGTGACAGGTTATCACGAAATGCGATCCATCGGTCACTAATTTAGCAAACTGCTCTATATCCGATACACTTATCGAGCGCTGTAATTCCATCTTTTGGCTGAAATTTTTGCAAAGTTAATGTTTTTTGCCGAAGTCAGGCATCCGACGAGGCTATTTGAACTGTCGTTTAACAATTTTTTCTCCATACTCTACAACACCTCTTTTCCACGATCCCGACGTCAGATCAGCTTGATGTCGGGATTTATGAGATACAGCCGGCCTGTCGACCTGGTGATCGACGTATAAAGCCAGCGGTAGAAATCCATGCCCTGCGCTTCAGGCGGAATGTAACCCATATCCACATACACATCGCTCCACTGGCCTCCCTGCGATTTATGACAGGTGACGGCGTAGGCATATTTGACCTGCAGAGCATTTAGATAGGGATTCGACCGCGAAGCCTTCAGCCTGTAGGCCATAGGTGTCTGAGGAGTGAAACGATCGGGATCGTTCAACGCCCCTTCAAGCAATTGTGACGCTTTTTCAGCCGATAGCGCCGGCGCTTCCGAATTCAACGCATCCAGACATATCTTGCAGTCAAGATCCACTTCACGGTCGGGCATTGTGATAGATACATCGGCAAACCTCAGACCATACTTCGACTCGGTTCCGTTCACGCGGTTTACCACCGCCATATCTCCGTTGGCTATGAAATCCAGCCCCTTGGCCTTGGCGCTCCACAGATAGTTGTTTTTCACCACCAGCAGACGCTCGCCCACACACAACTCCTCCTCCCGTCCGAGTATCGACGCACGGATGGCGGCATTAAACATCATAGCCCGCTTGTTTGAGCGTGTTATCACTATCGTATCATCTATTCCCGCATCGGCATACGATCGCTCTATCTGATCCTGAAGTTCCTCACCCGGCAAAGCTGCTATATCGCTGAAGCCTTTCAGACGTATCTGCGGCACGGGCAAAGGATCGCGGCGCATAGCCCTCCGCAGCCAAGTGGCATTGTACAGTATTCCCGAACCGGCACCCTGACGCACCACCTCGGTCATCACGGCATGCGTCACACGAAGGCCTGATTCCTTCAGCCGCGCCACATTCATGGCCGGACTCTCGGTGCACCCCACGGGAGGAAGCTGCGCCACGTCGCCAAGCAGTATCATCCGGCAGCCATCGCCCGAATACACATACTGGATCAGATCCTCCAATAGGCTGCCTCTCGCGTCGCCGCCCGACGACTCCCCTATCATCGACGCCTCGTCGACAATAAACACACCGCCGGAAATATTATTGTCGGCCACCTCCGTAGTTCCGAATCCCAGACCGGATCCGTCTGCACGGTATATTCGCCGGTGTATAGTCGTGGCCGGTATGCCGGCAAACCGGCTGAACACCTTTGCCGCTCGTCCTGTAGGAGCGAGCAAAACCACCGGGATACGTGCATCGCGCAGAGCACGCACCAGAGCGCCCGTGACAGAAGTCTTGCCCGTACCTGCATATCCGTTGAGCAGAAACACGCCGTCGCTTGGCATCAGCGGCGAACAAAAACGCGCAAGAGCGGCTATAAGCTGCACTTGCTGATCGTTGGGGACATACGGCAGGTTCAGAAGTATGCTTTCAGCAAATTCGTCGATATTCATCCGATGCGGAAAATAAAACAATCGGCGCTATCCCGATGAAATCCAAGGGATAGCGCCGATCTATTTCAGTATCTGTTCTTATAATCAGTCCTGATTGAGGTTTACGCGCTTGAAGTCAACTACAACCAGTCCCTTGGAGCTCTTGTCGAGATACTGACCGATTGTCACGGTAGCATCTTTGATAAACTCCTGCTCCATGAGCACAGACTCCTTGTAGAACTTGTTGACACGGCCCTTAGCGATGTTCTCTATCATCTGGGCAGGCAGATTGGCAGCCTTCTGTTCGGCGGTTTCCTTGGCGATAGCACGCGCCTTGTCAGCCTCCTCTACAGTGAGCCAGCCTTTAGCGATGTTGCTTTCGATGTGAGCCTCGGAGTCAACGAGATTGGGGTTGATGCCGGCCTTCTTGAGAGCTGCCTCGACAGCCTTCTTCACCTGCTCCTCCTTAGTCTTGTCAACAGCAACCTTGTATTCGGTTTCAACAACCGAAGCCGGAACCGATTCGATGCTTACAGCCACAGGATTCATAGAAGCCACCTGCATAGCCACATCGCGGCCAAGCTGATAGTCAACATCGGCCTGATTGAAGCCGACGATGGTCGACAGCTTGTTGCCGAGGTGATCGTAGGCAGTCGTAGACTCAGCCTTGATCCACTCATAAGCGCCGATCTCCATCTTTTCGCCGGTCTTGCCGCTCTCCTCTACAACGAGATCCTGAATGGTCTGACCGTCGATAGTCAGAGCCTTGAGTTCCTCTATGTTGTTGGGACGGCACTCCATGGCCACATTCAGTATCTTGCGTGTCGTTTCAACGAATCCGGCATTCTTTGCAACGAAGTCGGTTTCGCACTTGAGAGCGACAATAGCGGCAAACGTACCGTCGCTGGCCGACAGCGAGCATCCTTCGGAAGCTTCTCTGTCCTCGCGCTTTGCAGCCACTGCCTGACCCTTCTTGCGGAGGATCTCTACGGCAGCGTCGATGTCGCCGTTTGTTTCGGCGAGCGCTTTTTTGCAGTCCATCAAGCCGGCGCTTGTAAGGTGGCGCAGCTTGGTGATTTCTGCCATTGTAACAGCCATATCTAAATTGGTGTTTTTAGGTTGTTTTAATTGCTTTTATTATTCAGCGGCGGGAGCTTCGGTTGCAGCTGCCTCCTCACCGTTCTCCTCACGGCGCGGACCGCGGCTCACTCTGCGACGCTCACGGCGGGGTGCCTGACCCTCTTCACCGGCAGCGGCAGTGTCCACCTTCTCCACTTTGCGCTCCTCAAGACCCTCGGCCATTGCATTGCAAACAGTGCTGAGGATCAGATCGATGCTCTTGGATGCGTCATCGTTGGCGGGGATAACGAAGTCTACGTTGTTGGGATCGGAGTTGGTGTCGACCATTGCGAACACAGGTATGCCCAGACGGTTGGCCTCGGCCACTGCGATGCGCTCCTTCAGCACGTCGACAACAAAAAGAGCCGACGGCAGACGGTTGAGGTCAGCGATAGAGCCGAGAGTCTTCTCGAGCTTGGCGCGCTGACGTGTGATCTGAAGCTTCTCACGCTTCGAAAGATTGTCGAAAGTGCCGTCCTTCGACATTTTGTCGATGGAGGCCATTTTCTTGACAGCCTTACGGATGGTGGGGAAGTTGGTCAGCATGCCGCCCGGCCATCTCTCGATGACGTAAGGCATGCCTATGGCCTGGGCTTTTTCAGCCACGACCTGCTTGGCCTGTTTCTTTGTCGCTACGAAGAGCACCTTCTTGCCCGATTTAGCAATGCTCTTCAGCGCGTTGGCGGCCTCTTCTACCTTAGCGGCAGTCTTGTAGAGGTCGATGATGTGGATACCGTTGCGCTCCATGAAGATATAG
>JAIDKJ010000088.1 GCA_029051835.1 Paramuribaculum sp.
TCTACAAGCGTACGATCGGCGGCAGCGTCAGATGTGTTTAAGATACAGCCTACGGTGTGTGTCAGAGTCTTGTCGAGCTGATAGTAGCTGTTGGCCTGATCGAGCGACATCGGAGCGTCGAACGTCATGTCGGCGGCCGGATCCTCCGGATTGAACAGACGCGAGTCGTTGCGGCGGTGGGTGTAGGTGAATGTGTATTCAGGCTGGATATAGCCGTTGTCGGAGAAATTGTAGCAGTAGCTGAATATCGGTTTTATATAATATTCGTGGGCGGGGTGGTTGCGGAATATCTGCATGGTGCGTTCGGCTGCCGGCGAGCTGCCGAAGTTGACCCTCTGGTCATTGTAGCGGTCGGGAGTCTGGCCTGTATAGCCTCCCATGACCCATAGATACATGTGGTCGGGGTTCTGGGAGAACTTGTAGGTGATTGAAGCATCGCCGTTCACCGACCACAGATTGTTTCTCATAGAGTCGGTCTGTATCGACCGGTTAATGATGGAGGAGAGGGTGGCTTCGCTGCCGGTGGTGTAGACGTCGGCGAGCCATTGGCGCGTGACCGATTCCTGCCTGTCGGCGAATGTGCCCGAAACCACGCTCTGGCGGTAGTCGCTGCGGTTGATACGGCCGCTGACTTTGGCGCTGAAGAATATCCTGCGGGTCTGTTTGTGGGTTGAATGAAATGTATTGAAGTTGAGATTGCGGTTGCGCAGATTGTTGAACGTATAGTTGTGGGTGTTTCCGCCGGGCAGGAAATTCGTGCGGTCGGTAAACGTTTCGTCGTCCTGCGAGGTGTGGTTGAGCGAGAAATTGCCGTTGAATTTCCATGCATTCGATCCGCTTTGCGTCACCTCATACTGTCCGCCTATGGTTTTCTCCCTGCGCAGCCCCGACTCCATGTCCTCCGGGGTCCAGTTGCTGCTCTGCCCGGGACGCCGGCGGTCGTTGAGGTTGTTGATATTGCCGAAGAGCACGTATTGCGACTGCGCGTCGGATCTCGACAGGAAGAAGCGCCCCAGATAGCGGTCGGCCGAGCCGTAGCCGGCCTCCACATTGGCCAGGTAGTTGCCCATAAACTCCTTTTTCATGCGCACGTCCATCACGTAGCGCGTCTCGCCGTTGTCTTTATCCTGTCCCAGAAATAAGCTGCGGTCGCTCAGCTTGTCGTATACGGCGATATCTTTCACGGTATATGCCCCGAGGTTGTCGAGAAGCAGGCGGTTGTTGTTGTCCATAAACTGGCGCCCGTTGAGCAGCAGGCTCTCCACGTACTTGCCGTTGACGAATATCCGTCCGTCATCTTTCAGCTCCACTCCCGGCAGCTGCTGTATCAGCGCGTCGAGCATCGAGCCTTCGGCGAGCATGAAAGCGTCGGCGTTGTACACCAGCGTGTCGCCGCGATTGTAGAACTTCACCTTAGTGGCCGTCACCGTCACTTCGTCGAGCTTTTTAGGCTCGCGTCGCAGCTTTATGTCGGGCAGCTCGCGCGTTGTTTCGCGCGAGCCGATTTTGCCTATGGTTACCGACTGGAATCCCGGCTCATATCCCTTGTAGTTGACCTCGATGGTGTAGCGCGCCGGAGTGCGTGGAACTTTCAGCCCGAAGTCGGGATTCTGTTTCCACTGGCCGTTGACTTTTATCGAGCTTCGGCCGGTCTTCGTAGAGTCGATGGCCACGCCCAGAGAGTCAAGAAGATACACCTTGGCATTGACTATTCCGGCTCCGAACGTCGCCTCGTAGACGTTGCCCTTCAGCGTCAGCTTCGGCTCGTCGGCTTTCGCGCTCACCGCCGCCAGCGCAGTCACAATTACAAACAGAATTTTTCTCATGTACGGTATGGAGTTAATAGGTTTATTAAGTAAATATAGTCTTCAATATTCGTTTACGTAATGGGTGCGAGCCATCGGGCGACAGTCTGCGGAGCGATGTGGTGGGCGAGGGCGCTGGGGAGCCGGTCGAAAAACCGGTCGGGCGTGGTGGAGATAAATCCGATGCTTTCGGCTTCGAGGTCGGGGGTGTAGCTCCATCCGGGTGTGGGGTTGAACACGAGCGGGCAGCAGCCGTGGGCGATGCATTCGATGATGGTCGACGAATAGTGCGACACGGCAACGCGCGTCGATGCGTAGACTTCGTGGAGTGGTCGGTCGGTGAGGTCCACTACGTTGGGCAGCGAGTCGAGGCGATGTCTGATGCGGGAGTCGATCTGCGACTCCGGGTGGAGTCGGTACTGTACGGTCATGTCGGGGTAGCGTCGTGCGGTCGACACGATCAGGTCATAAATTTGCCCGACCATTCTGTTGGAACTGACGAAGTAGGGTTGCTGCAGGAAGAATGTCACTCCGTGGTGGCTTCCTCCGGCTTCGATCGGATAGGGGTATCCGCCCGTCAGGCACTCCATCTGCGGATTATATTTGTGCCATAAGCGGTTGAACTCATCTCCCCATGTAATCATGCGCGTGTAGGGCATGTCGACAAATCCGGCATGCATGAATGCCGGCCATCCGTGTTGGTAGCATACCGACGTTCCTCCGCGCGCATTGATCGCGGCCGCCCAGATCTTCGATTGGGTGTGGCATCCGCATACGCAATAAAATTCCTCCGGCTGCAGAAGATGATCCAAAAGCAGCAGAGTGGAGGCATGAGAGAAAAAACGTGGCACATACCGTTCCAGAAATTTGTTGCGATAAAGGCGACAACCCGAATCGACGAATTTCAATACTGTGACGCCCGATGGCAGATCGAGCGCATCATGGTTGATCTCGCTCTCGGTCACAAGCGTGGCTCCATCCTTTTCTCTGCGCAGAAATGGCAGCAGATACTCGGCCATACGGCAGGAATTGGCATAGTACACTTTGCTCCCTTTCAGCGGCTGTAGCATCGCTTCCCATTGACGTGCGCAATCGTTTAATTCCGGTTCGGCAGTTATGGCATCGTCCGATAGATCTATCTCTGACGGCATCTTCAGATCGACGAGTCGATCAATGGCTTCGGATGAGGATATTCCGCTTCTACGCATGCCGCAGTAGGTATCTCTGAGAGGCAGATGCATGTAGTAGATGTAGTTGCCGAGTCCCGACGACAGGTCGTATGGCCCCAGATGAGTATGGCGTCCGATTGATTGAATCCAGCTGCGGGTTTTAGCTTCGAGCGTTTTGAAAAACTCCGTGAAATAGCGTTCGTCATCCATAGAGTCAGCGCGGCGATTTATTTCTTGGGCTGGATATTGAGGCGATATTGCACGTGGAGCATGGCGTAGCGGGGAAGCACGTTGGTGTATGTTTCGGTGCGTCCCTGAGCGTTGACGTTGTAGCTGACGTTGCTGAGCTGATGGAGCAGATCGAAGCCGTCGAGCATTATCACCCATTTGTTGCCGGGCAGTGCGTAGCTGATGCGGGCGTTCCATACTACGTCGGTGGTGTTGAGCGACGGATCGGAATATCCCCGGCGTGTGTAGGCGGTGAGGTCGGAGGAGAATGTAATGGATTTGGGCAGGTTGACGAGTCCGGTGAGCCCGTACTGCAGTGTTGTGGCCGAAAAATTATTGAATCCGTCACGGTTGCCGCGTGTGTCGCGCCAGTCGACGCGTCCGTTGAGGGTGATGTAGTTGCGGCCTTTCATGTATGTCAGTTTCAGGCCTTGACCGAGGTTGAGGTTCTTCACCCAGGTGCGCTCCACGGCGGCGTCGCCGTAGCCCACCATGTCGGCCGATTTGCCGTAGGTGGCGTCAGTGTTGGCGTTGAATATGAACTGGTCGGACGATCCGAAATTCTTGTTGATGCCGTGTGATGCCATCGCCTGCCAGTTGCCTGAGGTATTATACATGCTGTAGGTGCGCACACCTGTAGCCGGCTCGTAGGTGTATCCGCTGACAAGGGCGTTGTCGATCCACCGGAAGTTCAGATCGACGTTTTCCGACCAGCGGTGACGCCCCCAGACCCTTTTCATCCATTGGAAATTCAAGCCGTTGGTAGCAGCGTTCTTGAGCGATGCAGCTCCCCGGAATATGTTCATCGGGTCGCGGCTGTCGGTGATATCCACGAGGCGGTTGAGCGGCACGTAGTCGATGTGGCGGTTATAGAGGAGCTTGAAAGTATTCGTTCCGGCCATGTATGTAGCTCCCGCCTGGGCGATCTCTATCTCTGTGTCGCGTCGTGAAATATCACTTTCGGCACCTCCCTGCCGGTAATCGAGATGTCGCCAGTCGACTTTGACCGCTCCCGAAAAGCTGAGCATCAGCTGTCGGGATCCTGACAGCTTCTTGTTGTGTGTCCAGAAGAATATTGCCTGGGCCATATCGGAGTATTCGTGGCTGACGTTTGACTGGTCGGGATCGAGGGCGGCCTCGTAGCCGGGAGGGATCTGTCCGAAAATTCCGGCATCGGAGAGGCGGTCGAGCCGGTAGAGCGCCGAGTTGCGGCGCGAGTGCGTGTGTGACCAGCAGGGCTTCACCTGCAGGGATCCTTCGGATGAGTAAAGATAATTGTAGGTGATGCCGGCATCCAGATTCCACTCGCGGTCGGGACGGTTGCGGATATACTGGTTGTCGACGGTTGAGGATCCTGTCTCGGCGAAGTTGATGTCATAGAGTCTGAAGTCGTCGTATCTCTTTTCCTTATAGTTGCCATAGGCAAAGAACCCTAAAAGATCGGGCGAATAGGGCATCTTCATGTTTCCCGAGATATTGCCTCCTGCGTCGAGCGTATGGCCGCGGTGGAGGTTTTCGTTGAGCACAGTGTTGATCAC
>JAIDKJ010000089.1 GCA_029051835.1 Paramuribaculum sp.
ATGAGTTCACGCGCCTCACGCGCGACGGCCTGTCGATCATACAGCTCGAATTTGACTACGGCGTCAACACCGATCTTGCCTTTATCGAGGTCAACGAGAAGATCGACGCCGCTATGAACACCCTGCCGCGCGAAACCCGTCGGCCGAAAGCCATCAAGGCATCGGCCACCGATATTCCGGTGCTGTATCTCAACATGACCCTGCGAAGCGACCGGCCATACGGCTCCACCGACGAAACCCGCTTCCTGCAGATGTGCGAGCTGGCCGACAACGTCGTGCGCCGACGCATTGAGCAGCTGCCGGAAATAGCCATGGCCGACGTCACCGGCATACCGGGACAGTATCTGCGCATAGTGCCCGACGAAACGAAGATGAAACTGGCCGGAGTGACTGTGGAGGACATAGAGAACGCACTGACAACCAACAACATCGAACCGGGCACAATGACCGTGCGCGACGGCTACTATGAATACAACGTGCATATTTCCAACCAGCTACGCACCGTCAGCGACGTAGAGGAGATCTATGTGAGCAAAAACGGACGCATGCAGCAGCTGCGCGATCTGTGCAAGGTGGAAGTCACAGCCGACAGTGAGAACGGCTACTCCTATTTCGGCGGCAAACGCGCCGTGACCTTAGCCATCATCAAGCAGAGCGAGGAAAACATGGACGACATGAAGGAATCGCTGTCGCAGACAGCCGACTACTTCTCCAAGCTGTATCCCGACATAGAATTCTCGCAGAGCCGCAACCAGACCGAGCTGCTCGACTATACCATATCCAATCTCGTGCAGAACCTCATACTGGGATTCATACTGGTGTTTATGGTTACGGCCTTCTTCATGGGCGACATGCGCGCCTCCATCATCATCGGCGCGAGCATAGTGGTGGCGATCATCATCACGTTCCTGCTGTTTTATCTCTTCCACGTATCGCTCAACATCATATCGCTTTCGGGTCTTATCCTTGCCGTGGGCATGATGATAGACAACTCCGTGATCGTGACCGAAAACATCACCCAGTACAGACAGAAGGGACTGACACTCATGCGAGCCTGCGACAAAGGCACTTCGGAGATGATCACCCCGATGCTCAGCTCGTCGCTGACCACCGTGGCCGTATTCGTGCCGCTGGTGTTCATGAGCGGCATAGCCGGAGCGATATTCACCGACCAGGCTTTCTCCATCACCGCCGGACTTGCCGTCAGCTATATCGTCGGCATCATGCTCCTGCCCGTGATATACATGCTCGTATACCGCCGCAAAGCCTCGCGCAAAAACGGACACAGCGGCGTGACCACCCGCGCCACCCATGAGGGTAAGACAGCCACCAGGGTCAATGCATGGCTCGACCGCGTGTACACCCGCGTCATCGACTGGTGCTTCGCTCACGTGGCCATCTGCGTGACCGCCATCTGCCTCATAATACCGATGTGTGTGGCCATGTTCCTCGTGCTTCCGGTAGAGCGTATGCCCAAAATAGACCAGAACGAGCTTATAGCCCGCATAGAATGGAACGAGAACATCAATATAGATGAAAACGCAGCCCGCGTCAACAGTCTGCTCGACAAAATAGGTCTTGACAACGATGTAGACATGCACTCGGCCTATATCGGAGTGCAGGACTATCTGCTCGACGCCGGCAGCAAACTGACTCCGTCGGAGAGCGAGGTGTATCTGCGCACTCTGCGTCCGTCGCTCGTAGCTCTGCTACAGACCCGCATCGACTCCACCATCAGATCGGAATATCCGAAAGCTATGGTGACCTTCAGCCCTCCCGAAAACATATTCGAAAAAATATTCTCCTCTGACGAGCCTACGGTGCAGGCCCGCATATTCCCCGCCGACCGCGCGCGCGCCACCGAAACCGAGAGCCTTCTCTCGCTCGACGACGACATATCGTCGGCCACAGGCATTCCATCGTCGGGAATCGCGCTCCACAACCGCATAAGCCTTGTGATAGACCGCGAGAAGCTCCAGCTCTACAATGTGGATTATTCGACAGTAGAGCGTGAGCTACGCACCGCCCTTAAAGGCAACACTGTCACCACACTTCGCTCTTATCAGCAATATCTGCCGATCGGCATCACCGCACCCGAACGGAGCGTAGACGAGATTCTGGCCACAACCATAGTGAAGTCGCTCCCCGACAAAGGGGGAATGACCTCGGAGATACCGCTGTCGTATCTCGTGAAATCGCACCGCGACCGCGAGCTGAAAGAGATCAACGCCGGCAAGAACGGCGAATTTGTGCCGCTCAACTACTACGACATCCCGGATCCGGAGAGAACCATGTCGCGCATACAGTCGACGGTCGACCGGTCGGACATGTGGGACGTGGAGTTTACAGGCAGTTTCTTCTCCAACGCCAAGATGATGCGCGAGATGATGGTGATACTCGGCATTTCCATACTGCTGATGTATTTCATACTCTGCGCCCAGTTCGAGAGCTTCGTGCAGCCGCTGATAGTGCTGCTTGAGATACCTCTTGACGTGGCTTTCGCCCTGCTGACCCTATGGATATTCGGCCACACGCTCAACCTTATGAGCGCCATAGGCATCATCGTCACCTGCGGTATCGTGGTCAATGACTCAATATTGAAACTCGATGCCATAAACGAACTGCGCAAGAGCGGCACCCCGCTTCTTGAGGCCATCCACACGGCCGGACTCCGGCGTCTGCGTCCGATCATCATGACCTCGCTGACAACGATATTCGCCATGGTGCCTACGCTTTTCACCAGCGATATGGGCTCGGAACTGCAGCAGCCTCTTGCCATAGCCATGATAGGATCCATGGTTGTCGGCACTCTGATAAGCATCTTCCTGATACCTCTCGTCTACTGGCTCATATACCGTAACAAAGACAAAAAGACCATCACCGCATAAGCATCCACACGACAGTAACAGATCATGAACCGCCTACACCTGCTCATACTGACACTGCTGACCGCATCAGGCATCAGCGCACAGCGCCATATCACGCTCGACCTCCAGAGCACCATCGAGATAGCCTCCGACAGCTCGCTGCAGGCATTCCGCAACCAGAACCTCTATATGTCGGGCTACTGGGAATATGTGTCGTTCAAGGCCGGCCGTCTGCCGAGTCTGTCGCTCGACCTGACCCCTGCAAGCTACAACCAGTCGGTGACACGCGAATTTGACAACACCGATCAGGTCTACCGCTACTACTCGCTGAAATCATACTCCGCATCGGGCGGACTCAACATAGTGCAGAATTTCGACCCTCTCGGCGGCACGTTCTATATCGAAAGCTCGCTGGCCTACATGCGCAACTTCGGCCACACCCGCTACACGCAGTACTCAGCCGTACCGGTGCGCATAGGTTATCGTCAGAACCTACTCGGATTCAACCAGTTCAGATGGGAACGCCGTATCGAACCGGTGAAATACGAGAAGGTCAAGAAAGAATTTCTCTACAATATGGAAGAGGTGTCGGAAAACGCCGTCACCTACTTCTTCAATCTTGCCCTCGCCCAGGCCGAATACCGCCTGGCCAAGGACAACCTCGCCTCGGCCGACACCATCTACACCATAGGCGAACGCCGCTTCAAGATAGCTTCGATCTCGCAGGCCGACCTGCTGACACTGAAGCTCGACAAAGTAAATGCCGAGAATACTCTCGCCAATACGCGCATAGCTCTGAAACGCGCCATGTTCTCGCTGGCATCTTTCCTTGGCATGGACAAAAACACCGAGATCACCGTGCAGCTTCCGTCGGTGCCATCGGCTAAAACGATCGATCCCGACCTGGCGCTGATGCATGCCAAAGCCAACAACCCCAACCTGCTCTCACACCGTCAGAGCATACTTGAGGCACAGCGCGATGTCAGCCGCACCCGCATGGAGCAGCGCTTCAACGCCAACATCAATGCAAGTGTGGGCTTCAACCAGTTTGCCGACAACTTCTCAGGCGCCTACCACCACCCTATGCGTCAGGACATCGTATCGCTCTCTATCAGCATACCGCTGGTAGACTGGGGCGTCAGAAAAGGGCGGCTCAACATGGCCAAGAACAATCTCAACATACTTGAAATCACGGCCAAGCAGGACGAACTTTCGATGGAGGAGGATGTGATCATGACCGTGAGCGACTTCAACATACAGCGTCAGCTCGTAAGCTCGGCGATAGAGGCGCTCGATCTCGCCGAAACCTCGTATGCGCAGACCCGGCAGCGCTTCATCATAGGCAAAGCCGACCTCAATACCCTCACCCTGTCGCAGAACCGTCAGCAGGACGCCAACAAAAACTACATAACCTCGCTGCAGAACTACTGGCTGAGCTACTACAAGCTGCGCAAGCTGACCCTCTTTGACTTCGACAGCGGCATGGAGCTGTCCAACAAGTTCGACATACAGCACCACATCCACTGATCCAGCCCATCCCCTAACCACAACCCCTGCACGCCGCTGACGCATGAAACAACGTCTTTCATCATTCACCGCCATCGTCACGTTCATAGCCCTCGCCATCGTGGGAGTGGCTCTGGTGCCGCTGCTGCCTGTCAAACTCTCCCCCTCGCGCTCCCTGCCGAGCCTGACGGTGAGTTTCAACATGCCAGGCAACTCGGCCCGTGTGATAGAAAGCGGAGTGACGAGCAAGCTCGAATCCATGCTTGCACGAGTGCAGGGAGTCAAGGAGATAAAATCTAATTCGTCGAACGGACGCGGCGAAATCACTATCGGACTCGACCGCCACGCCGACATCGAGGCCGCCCGCTTCGAAGTGTCGACAATCATCCGTCAGGCCTGGTCGCAGCTTCCCGAAGAGGTCAGCTACCCGCAGATCCATACCCGACAGGCCGACAACCGCGCCTCGCGTCCGTTTATCAGCTACACGCTCAACGCCCCCGCCTCACCCTACGAGATACAGAATTACGCTGAGGAAAACATCAAGCCTCTGCTCGGCCAGCTTCGCGGAGTCTACAAGGTAGAGCTGTCGGGCGCACGTCCGATGGAGTGGAACGTGAAGTATGACAGTGACCAGCTGCATTCGCTCGGTCTTACGCCGAATGATCTTGTCAAGGCGATAACGCAGAACTCACACTCACAGTTTCTCGGCATAGCCCGGTCGGGCGACCAGTGGCTGCGTGTCAGCACAGTAAGCTCGCTTGATGCCGACAATACTTTTGATCCGTCGCAGATATTCGTCAGCACAGCCAAAGGAGAGAGCATACCGCTGTCGCGGCTCGTCACCGCCGAGAGGCGCGAGGCCGAAGCCCAGAGCTATTACCGCATCAACGGACTCAACTCGATCTATCTCAATATCACAGCCGACGACGATGCCAATCAGCTCAAACTCGCCGGGCAGGTAAAAAACATGATGAACAGCCTGAAAGCTAAGATGCCCAAAGGCTATCAGGTAGTCATGGGCTACGACGCCACCGAGCGCATCACCGATGAGCTGGCGAAAAGCGACTTCCGCTCAGGACTGACATTCCTGATACTGCTTGCCTTCGTAGGCATTATCACTCTCAACCTGCGCTATATGCTGATCATCACCATATCGCTGATGATCAATCTGGCCGTGGCCGTGATATTCTATTATCTCACAAGCATCGAGATACAGCTCTATTCGCTCGCCGGCATCACCATATCGCTCAATCTCATCATTGACAACATCATAGTGATGACCGACCATATCACCCACAAACGCAATCTCAAGGCGTTCACATCGGTGATGGCGGCCACTCTCACTACGGTTGGAGCGCTTGGCATAGTGTTTTTCCTCGACGAGAGCATAAGGCTCAATCTTCAGGATTTCGTGGCGGTGGTGATCATCAATCTTGCCGTATCGCTGTTTGTGGCGCTGTTTCTCGTTCCGGCCCTCATAGAGCGCATAGGCCTGAAGCTACGCCACCGCAAGAACCGCAGCGGCAAGCGTTGGACTGTGAGATTCTCACGCGCCTACACCTCTACCATCCTATTCTGCCAGAGGCATCGCCGGGCTATGATAATACTGCTTGTACTCGCCTTCGGACTGCCGGTGTTCATGCTTCCCGAGTCAGTAGGGACCGACCGCTGGAATCCGAAACCCGACGAACAGCTCAACCGCTGGGAACGGCTCTACAATTCCACTCTCGGAAGCAAGACCTACAAGGAAAAGATCAAGCCCATAACCGATGTGGCTCTCGGAGGATCCCTGCGCATGTTCGTGCAGGATGTGTATTCCGGCAGCTATTTCAATCGTGGCGAATCGGAGCCGTCGCTTCAGATCTATGCCACCCTGCCCAACGGCGCCACGCTCGAACAGATGAACGAGCTTATCACCCGCATGGAAAGCTATCTGACCGGATTCAGCGAGATACGCCAGTTTCAGACCTCCATCAGTTCTCCCTACCGCGCCTCGATCCACATAGTGTTTACAAAGGCCGCCCAGAATACCTACTTCCCCTATCAGCTCAAGAGCGACATAATACGCAAGGCGCAGGCTCTCGGCGGCGGATCATGGAGCGTCTACGGCCTGGAGGATCAGGGATTCAACAACGACACGCGCGAGAGCGCCGGCAGCTATCGGGTGAAAATGCTCGGCTATAACTACGATGAACTTGAACAGTGGGCCGACTCACTGAAGGCCCTGCTGCTAAGCCACCGACGCATCAAGGAGGTGACCATAGCCTCGGAATTCTCCTACTGGAAGGACGATTACAGCGAGTTTGCCATAGAGGTCGACAAAGAGCGCCTTGCCAAGGAAGGCCTCACCATATCGCAGCTCTACAACGCCCTCAACCCGATATTCGGCCGCAAGATCAATTCGGGATATGTCAACGGCGAGCGCAGTCAGGAGCAGATCTACCTCAATTCGCGCCAGGCCACAGCCTACGATGTGTGGGCGCTGATGAACATGCCCATACCTATCGGCGACCGCACCCTCAAGCTGGCCGACTTCGCCACCGTCAGCCATCGCGACGCCCCTAAATCGATCGCCAAAGAGAATCAGCAATACCGCCTATGCCTGCAATACGAATATATCGGATCGGGCACACAGGGAAAGAAAATTCTCGAGAACGATCTCGAACGGCTGTCGCGCAAGCTCCCGATAGGCTATTCAGCCAAGACCGAGGGGTGGGACTATTACTGGAACCGCAACCAGGAGGCATCCTACTGGCTGCTCCTGCTCGTGATAGCGATAATATTCTTCACCACCTCCATACTCTTCAACTCGCTCGTACAGCCTCTGGCCATAATATTCACGATACCGATCTCGTTCATAGGCGTGTTCGTGACATTCTACCTCACCAAGATCAACTTCGACCAGGGCGGATTCGCCTCATTCATACTGCTATGCGGCATCACGGTCAATGCCTCGATCTACATACTCAACGAATACAACACCCTGCGCGAGCGATACCCGCGCCGCGCCCCGCTACGCCTCTATCTTACGGCATGGAACACCAAAATACTGCCCATATTCCTCACCGTGGTGTCGACCATACTCGGATTCATACCCTTCATGATCGGCGACGGCAAGGAATCCTTCTGGTTTCCGCTCGCCACCGGCACCATCGGCGGACTCATCATGTCGATAGCCGGGATATTCTTCTACCTGCCCATTTTCTGCCTCAAACGGCCTGCCCGCACACGAACGAAGCGCCGCCGCAAGCTCTTTTTCAGAAAGAAGCACGCCTGACGAAGATTGTCAAGCCGGCGGATATTGGAAGTGTGGAAAAAAAACGGTAATTTTGCGATACGGCAGCCGACAACGACGGTTGTCGGCTGACTGCGCATACTGAACATGAACGATACTACGCTACAGTGAAAAGGATTTATATCGCAATACTACTGGCCGCCGTCGCTACTATCGGACTGAAGGCCCAGACACTCGCAGAAGCCGAAAGCCTGTTTGCACAGGGCGAATACGCCGAAGCCCTGCCCACCTTGCTCGAAGAGGCCAAAGCCAAACCGCGCAACACCGCCCTGCAGCATAAAGCCGGCATGGCACTGCTGCGCACCGGCCGGCCGGCCGAAGCACGCCGCTATCTCGCCAAAGGCACCAACGACTCCCGTATCGGACTGGCCGAAATAGCATTTCTGGAGTATGACTTCGATGGCGCCGACGAACATCTCGACGAATACGAGAGCGGACTGAAACGCGGCCGACGCAAAGCCGCCGAGCCCTCGCCCGAAGCCGAAATCCTGCGCGAACGCATCGAACCTGTCTCTTATACCCATCA
>JAIDKJ010000009.1 GCA_029051835.1 Paramuribaculum sp.
TGGCGGCTGTCTTGTAGAGGTCGATGATGTGGATACCGTTGCGCTCCATGAAGATATAGGGCGCCATAGCAGGATTCCATTTTCTTTTGAGGTGACCGAAATGGCAACCTGCTTCTAAAAGTTGGTCAAATGTAGGAGTTGACATTGTTTCTTGTTTGTTTACGTTCTTTGGTTTTCAACCCCGCAGTAAGGATTCCAAACATCCGTCTGCAGGATTTAGATTCTAAACACTAAGCTCTGAGCTGGCAGTCATTAACGTTTGGAGAACTGGAAGCGCTTGCGAGCCTTGGGCTGACCGGGTTTCTTACGCTCTACAGCGCGCGGGTCGCGGGTCATGAAGCCCTCCTTGCGGAGCACCGACTTGTCGTCGGGATTGATTTTCACCAGTGCGCGGGCGATAGCCAGACGAAGAGCCTCGGCCTGACCCTTGTAGCCGCCGCCGTCGAGATTGACACGGATGTCATACTTCTCGTTGACGTCGAGAGTCGAAAGCGGCTGACGCACGATGTACTGAAGGATGGAAGAGGGGAAATATACGTCGAGCGGACGATGGTTGATAACGATCTGTCCGTTGCCTTCCCTTACGATGACGCGGGCCACAGCGGCCTTACGGCGTCCTACTGCATTTACTGTTTCCATGCTTCTGAGGATTATTTGAGTTTGTTGATGTCGATCACCTCGGGATTCTGAGCCTCATGGGGATGCTCCGAACCGTTATAGACATGCATGTTGCCGATGATGGCGCGACCAAGACGGTTCTTGGGAAGCATGCCCTTCATTACCTTGGTGAACAGGGGGTTGTAACCGGGCTTGAGGTGCTTGTTGAGAGCTTTCTTCATGAGCACTTCCGGAGTGGCCTCACGCTGGCCGCCGGGATAGCCGGTGTATGACAGATATTTGCGGTCAGTCATCTTGTTGCCGGTCAGAACTACCTTTTCGGCATTGATGATGATCACGTAATCGCCACAATCAACATTGGGCGAATAACAGGGCTTGTACTTGCCGCGCAGGATTTTCGCAACCTTAGCGCACAGCCGTCCCAGCACCTGATCGGTAGCGTCGATCACTACCCATTTTTTCTCAACGCTCTGCGCGTTGGGGGTCACTGTTTTGTAGCTTAAAGTATCCACTTTGAAACGGTTAATTAATAAAGTTTTACAATCCGCTTCCCTCCGTTGTCCGGCCAATGGACATCGAAAGTCCGACGGTTTGATTAATGCTAATCGGGCATAATCGGCCGCAAAGGTAATAATTTTTTCCACCACATGCAAGTGTTATGCCTTATTTTACAAAGTTTTTCGATTCTGCAATACCTGCGTGAGAGTCATTTACCGCATTTAAGTTAGACTTCGGTTGTTTTTAACCGCAAAACAATGTAATTTTGCAACAGAATCATTATCACATAATCATAAAATGAAACATTTACTGACATTGACCCTTTCGGCCGCCATCGGACTGGGAAGCATTATCGCCGCCCCTGCCGACACTCCGGCCGGAAACAATCCTCACGAGCTTGCTCAACGGTTTGCCGGAGGCAAGTTGTCCAACATGCTGTTTTCCACATCTGTCGACCCGCACTGGTTTCAGCAGGGCAACAAATTCTGGTACAGCTACAAGACAGCTCAGGGCACACGGTGGTATGTAGTCGATCCGACCGCGCGCCGACAGACCGAACTGTTCGACCACGACCGTATGGCCGCACAGCTCACGGAGATTGTCAAGGATCCTATGATAGCCGCATCGCTTCCGATTCGCAATCTTGAAGCATCAGCCGACGGCCGCACATTCACTTTTGAAGTAACATCGACCATCGACGCCAAGCCGACAAAGGACGCCGACGGCAAGGAGAAAAAACCGAAAGCAGGAGAAAAAGAGATATTCTACTT
>JAIDKJ010000090.1 GCA_029051835.1 Paramuribaculum sp.
GGATAAAGTCGTCGGCACCGGCGTCGAGTCCGCTCACGATATTGTCTTCCGACGCCTTGGCTGTCAGCAGAATGATGGGATGCTTGGCGGTTTCGGAATTATCTCTCACCATACGGGTGAATCTGATGCCGTCAAAATCCGAATCCATCATATCCACCAGCAGCAGATTGTAATCCGACAGCGGACGCTGCATGGCCGCATTGCAGTCGTGCTCCACATCGACCTTAAATCCTTCGTCCTCGAATTTGAACTGCAACAGTTCGCAAGCGAGGCAATCGGAGTCTACTATCAGGATGCGGTCAGACATATTTTGATGTTTGGTGTTCAGAGAGTGATGTCATTACTGGAGAGTGATTTGCAACGGTCGGTCAGCGCCCGGCGGGCAATCCCTGACCGATATCAAACGATAAAGATAGTCAATAAACGTCTACGATGTCATTCGGCAACGATATTGTAGCTGCGTTGTAACCGTTTTTTAATCCGCTGCCGGTCATGCTACCTTGCTTCTCATCTGCTCGCGCACCGCATCGACCACGTTGATTATGTAGTCGCCGGTCTTCTCGAGATTAGCCACGAGATCCATATAATATATGCCGGCCTGATACTCATAGTGGCGTTCGTTGATATTCTCGATGTTGGACGTACGCAGCTGATTGCGGAAGTTGTTGATCTCACGCTCGCGGTTGTAGCCTGTGATGATCTCCTGCTCGCGGGCATTATCCATGTCGGACAGCAACGATACCATATTGCCCATGGCGCCTTCGACGTAGCCGAACATCGTGTCGAGATTGGTATAGATCTCGTCGTTGAAGTTGATATGGCTCTGCTGCTTGCGGATAAGTATCTTGCCGGCTCCAAGGCAGCAGTCGGCGATGCTCTCTATCTCGCTGACGATGCGGAGCATGGCGGCAATCTTCAGCTTGCCCTCGTTTGACAGACGACCCTCAGAGCAGCGGTTGAGATAATGCGCTATCTCTATCTCCATACGGTCGGATATATCTTCATATTTCTCAAGCCGTGAGAAAGAGTTGTTGAATTCTTCGGTGCCCTCTTTCGTGTGGACGAGAGTCTGCGCCATTCCGATCATGCGCTGCACTCGCTCGGCGAATACCGCTATCTCCTTTTCAGCCTGGGCTATATTCAGCTCGGAAGCATTGAGCAGACCGCCGGAGATGAATTTGAGCTGGAACTCCTCGTCCTCCTTGTGTTTGGTCGGCACAAGCCGCATGACTATCTTCACATACATATTCGTCAGCCATATCATTACCGACAGGTTGATGAGATTGAACACTGTATGGAATATCGACAGGCCGATCGATACGCTCATCTGCATCTTCCCTACCTGAGCCACAACGGGATGACTGTCGGGCAGCGAACCGTCGAACAGATGATTGTAGACCTCCGGAGAGGTTGCCTCTATATGGTTGACAAAACCCTGCAGCGCAGTAGGATCGCCCTGACCGAGAGCTTCGGTAAGCCATGCGTTGAAATGAACGAACGGGAAATACAGCGCCAACACCCACACCGTGCCGAGAAGATTGAACAGAAGGTGACCCATAGCCGTGCGCTTGGCGGCTACATTGCCGCTCATCGAGGCCAGTATGGGAGTGATCGTTGTGCCTATATTGCTGCCGAGCACTATAGCACACGACAGATTGAAGTCGATCCAGCCTTTGGAACACATTATCAGGGTGATGGCAAACGTGGCAGCCGACGACTGTATGACCATGGTCAGCACGATGCCTACCGCCAGAAATATCAGCACCGACAGGTAGCCCATCGACGCATATCGCTGGAGAAATGCAAACATCTCAGGATTGCTTTGCAGGTCAGGGACATACTGGCTTATCAGATCAAGACCCATAAACAGGAAGGCAAAGCCTATCAGGAACTCGCCTATCGACTTGTTGCGACTCTTTTTGGTGAACAGCAACGGTATCGACAAGCCTATCATGGGCAGTACAAACGCTGAAATATTGACCTTAAAACCAAACAAGGCTATCACCCAGGCCGTGAAAGTGGTGCCCACATTCGCGCCCATAATGACAGCCATTGACTGCGACAGCGACATCAACCCGGCATTTACGAAGCTGACCACCATCACCGTGCTTGCCGATGAACTCTGGATAAGCGCCGTTATAGCGAAGCCGGTCAGAGTGCCGGTGAAGCGGTTGCGGGTCATGGCCGAAAGAATGTTGCGCAAGCGGTCGCCCGCCGCTTTCTGCAGGCCTTCGCTCATCACTTTCATGCCATAGAGGAAAAGCCCGACAGCTCCGAGCAACCCCAGAAAGTCCAAGAAACTATAGTTCATCGATGTGAAAATAAATGGTTTGTCGGGTCGGCCCGCAAGGCTTTCGGAGCATCGCGGCTGCCTTCCCGCCACAAAGATAGTTAATTTTCCGAAAAACACACATCCGCCGCCATTTTTTTGTGATCAAACGACTGCCCGCCGCTCCCCCGCCGCCAAAGCCACCGGTCAGTCCACACAATCCGCAACTGGGCCGGACTACGCGGCATCCCTTTGCCGTTCGGGATATTATTCATAACTTAGCGGAAAAATTAGACCATCATGCAACGACGACTATTCCTGCTCGACGCCTATGCGCTGATATACCGGGCCTATTATGCGATGCTCCGCTCCCCCCGCATCACATCAAAGGGCTTCAATACATCCGCCATATTCGGATTCGTCAACACGCTCAACGAGGTGCTCACCAAGGAGCATCCGACACACATAGCCGTATGCTTCGATCCGCAGGGCCCGACATTCCGCCATGAGGCGTATGCCGAATACAAGGCACAGCGCGAGAAGCAGCCCGAAGACATCACCATGTCAGTGCCGCTGATCAAGGATATACTGACGGCGCTGCGCATACCGATAGGGGACGTTGCCGGCTATGAGGCCGCCGCCGTGATAGGCACACTCAGCGTCATAGCCGAGCGCGAAGGTTTCGACACGTTCATGATGACCCCCGACAAAGACTACGGACAGCTCGTCACCGACCACGTGAAGATGTATCGTCCGTCGCTGCGTGGCGAAGGATTCGAGATCAGAGGCCCCGAAGAGGTGTGCGCCCGCTATGGCATCGAACGTCCGTCGCAGGTCATCGACATGCTCGCACTCGAAGGCGACTCATCCGACAACATTCCAGGATGCCCCGGCATCGGCGAGAAGACAGCCGCCAAACTCATACGTGCATATGGGTCGGTAGAACGACTGATAGAAAACTGCAACCAGCTGACCGGAACCACACGCAAGCGGGTGGAGGAGAACAAGGAGCAGATAGTGTTTTCGAAGTTTCTCGCCACGATCAAAACCGACGTGCCGCTGCCCGAGGGGATAACACCGCAGGCTATGACCCGCTCCGAGCCCGACTACCAGGCCTTGGCCGAGGTTTACCGTCAGCTCGAATTCCGCACATTCATCAAACGGATGGAAAGCGCCGGGCAGCTCGACACAGCGCCACGCCACGCCACACCCGCGTCGGATGGTTTTGTAGGATCACTGTTCGACGAGCCGGCCGACCAGCCTACAGCCAACCTCACCACATCGCCCCACGAATATACAAGCATAACGGATAACGAAACACTGCGGAAAGCCGTCGACGAGGCGCTGAGCGCCGATGCACCGATAGGAATCACAGTCTACGCTCCGGGCGAAAGCGCTATGACAGCCCCTTGGCTTGGCATAGCCTTCACGTCGGCCCAGGGCAAAGCCGTATATGCCGTGACGCCACCCGACGAAGCGCCGGAAGCCACACGGAGAGAATTCGCCGAGCAGATCGGACGGTTGGCGACAGCCTCAGCCACCATCGTCAGCCACGACGTCAAGAGAGCCATGATAGTGCTTCGCCGCCACGGCATACACCTGACCGACAATTACTACGACACCTCGCTGGCCCACTACCTGATCGATCCGGAAACCAGCCACCGCATAGCCGGACTGGCATTCAGATACCTCAAGTACAACATGGCCGAGCAGCCCGACGACCGCACAGGCATGAAACGGTTCCATCCCATCACACCTCAGGAAGCGACAACCGTGATGTGTGAAAACGCCGACATCACCCTGCGTCTGTACGGCACGCTCAACAGCGAAATCGAGCGTCAGGGCCTTCTGCCGCTGCTTACCGACATAGAACTACCGCTCGTCAAAGTGCTTGCCGAGATGGAGTATACCGGAGTCAGGATCGACACCGATGTGCTTGCCGAGATGTCGGCAAGATTCACCGAGCGCCTCGACCAGATGGAAACAGAGATATTCAGTCTGGCCGGCGAACGCTTCAATCTCGCCTCGCCGATGCAGGTGGGACGGATCCTGTTTGAAAAACTCCAGATAGACAACAACGGCAAGCGCACCAAAAAGGGCGGATACTCCACCACCGAAGAGATCCTTGAAAAGCTCCGACCCACACATAAGATCGTGGATCTGATATTGCGCCACCGCTCACTGAGAAAACTTCTCACCACCTACGTCAACGCACTGCCCGGGATGGTCAACAGCGCCACAGGCAAGATACACACCTCCTACAATCAGACCGTCACGGCAACAGGCCGCATATCCTCGGCCAATCCTAATCTGCAGAACATTCCCATCAGATCCGACGACGGACGCGAGATAAGGAGTGCGTTTGTGGCCGATCCGGGCAATATAATCATGAGCGCCGACTACTCCCAGATAGAGCTCAGACTGATAGCCGATCTGAGCGGCGATCCCGACATGATAGAGGCATTCGGCTCCGGCGAGGATATCCACCGGGCCACTGCCGCAAAAATATATCATGTTTCGCTACCCGACGTGAGCGAAACACAGCGGCGCAACGCAAAAACAGCGAATTTCGGCATCATCTACGGCATCTCGGCGTTCGGCCTGTCGGAACGCCTCGGCATACCGCGCGCCGAAGCACGCGAACTCATAGAGGGCTATTTCGCCACCTACCCGCGCATACGCGCATATATGGAGGAAAATGTGGCCGACGCCCGCCGCAATGGCTATGTGTCCACCGTGATGGGGCGCAAAAGATTCCTCCCGGAGATCAACAGCCGCAACGCCACCGTAAGAAACTATGCCGAACGCAATGCCGTCAATGCCCCGATACAAGGCTCGGCAGCCGACATCATCAAACGCGCCATGGTCGACATCTACCGCGCTATCGGCGAGGCCGGACTGAAATCGAGAATGATCATACAGGTGCACGACGAACTGGTGTTCAACGTGATTCCCGACGAACTGCCCAGATTGCAGGAGATCGTATGCCGCCTCATGGAGAAAGCCTATGTGAGCCGCGTACGCCTCGAGGTGGCAGCCGGCAGCGGACGCACATGGCTCGAAGCCCACTGATATCAATGCGCCTATGAACAGCCCCGTCAGGATAGCGGTGATCGGAGCCGGCAACCGTGCCCGCAAATACGTCAGACACATACTCTCCCACCCCGACGACGCCACACTCACGGCTGCCGCCGACCCCGACATCAGACGTCGTGAACGGTTTGCCGCCGAAACGTCGCTCGACGCCTCACGCCTCTATGCGACCGACGAAGAGATGCTGGCCGAACGGGCCGGCGAAATTGACGCAATCATAAT
>JAIDKJ010000091.1:0-3925 GCA_029051835.1 Paramuribaculum sp.
CGCCAGCTCTTCGACCCGCTCGGTCGACGAGTACAACCGCCGAGGCGTTTTCGGCAAGAACCAGACGCCGACCGACACCGTCACGATGAGCGCCAAGGAGTATGAGCAGTTTGCCAACACACGCCGCATAGAACGCTACTACAATCCCGCCATTGTAGCCGCATCGGGCGACGAGGATCTCGAACAGCTCTATTATGCCGAGCCTGCCGAGGTAAACATCTACCTCAACACACCCTACTACAGCTACTGGGGCTACCCCGGCAGCTACTGGAACAGATGGTATTCGCCCTGGTACGGTCCGGGCTGGTACTCCCCCTGGTACGGCCCGTCGTGGGCGTGGGGTCCGTCGTGGTCATGGGGCTGGGGACCCTCGTGGGGATATGACCCCTGGTGGGGTCCGGCATGGGGTCCGGTATGGGGAGGCGGCTGTAGCCGTCCGCACTACAACCCGCGTCATCCGGGAGCCTTGCACCGTCCGTCGGCCTCGCGTCCGGGCAGCTACCGTCCGGCCAGCGGCGTAAGACCGGGCCGACATCAGGGCACGGGATCATACCGCCCCGGCAACAACTCTTACCGCCGTCCGTCGACTCCGGCAGGCAACTATCGCCGTCCGGCAGGCACCAACAGCAGCCATAACACCAACAACAAATATAACTCCAACACCAACCAGAACCGGAATTACGACAGCTACACCCGTCCGGGACGCAACAACTCAAGCAACGACAGCTACCGCCATAATTCGGGCAGCAACTACCGCCAGAACTCAACAGGATCATACCGCTCAAGCGGAGGCACCCGTTCGAGCGGAGGCGGAAGCCGCGGACGCCACTGAGCGGCACTAAAATAACGACATCTTCAGGAGATGCTCCAAAATTCACATCTTTTCAACGAAAATCTATGAACAAGAGCCTTATAGCAGCAATAGCGGCGTCACTGCCGCTTCTGGCCGGAGCACAGACGGCCACCGACGCCTTCCAACTGTCGCAACAGGGACTGCGTGGCACCGCCCGCTTCATGTCGATGGGCGGCGCGTTCACCGCCCTCGGAGGCGACCTGTCGACGCTCAACCAGAACCCCGGAGGCATAGGCCTTTACCGCAACAGCGAGATCGGAGCCACGCTCGACATCAATCTGCTGTCGGGCAAATCGACCACACAGGGCTTCAGCGTCAGCTCCGACATGACCAAAGCGAACTGCAACAACTTCGGATATATCGGAGCCGTCTACACCGGAAGCGACGTGATGCCCTACTTCAACTGGGGCGCAAGCTATTCGCGCGTCGGCTCGTTTGACCGCCGCTTCAAAGGCCACATCGGATCGCTTCAGGGCTCACTGACCAACCTCATAGCCGGCAACACGACCATGGACGGATTCAGCGACAACGAACTTTCGGGAGGCACCGGCTACAACCCCTATCTCGACTCGCAGGCATCGTGGATGAGCATCCTGGCCTACAACTCGTACATGATCACACCCGTAGGGACAACCAACTATCAGGGTTTGTGGCAGGACGGCACCTCGGGTCAAGGATCGTTTGCCTCAGAGGAGAAGGGCTATACCGACGAATATGCCATCAACTTCGGCGGCAACATCAGCAACATCGTCTACTGGGGCATGGGATTCGGCATCACCGATCTGGAATACCGCCAGAGCGTCTACTACACCGAGGACATGCAGAATGCATCCATACCGGTGCTTGACAACAATGGAAAAACGATCGGCACGACAACCGGCGGCGCAGGTTTCGGCCTTGACAGCTGGAAACATATCTGGGGCAGCGGCTTCAACTTCAAGATCGGTGCGATAGTGCGCCCGATCAACGAGCTTCGCCTTGGCTTCGCAGTCCATACCCCCACCTACTACAACCTCAAGCAGGAGGGCTTCGCGCAGACCGACTTCGGCATGGGGGGCGGCATCAGCGGAACCAATCAGGTGAACGACGGCTATGTGGACTACTTCGAATGGAAACTCCGCACACCGTGGCGCCTCATGGCAGGCGTGGCCGGCGTCATCGGATCGCAGGCCATACTGAGCCTCGACTACGAGTATCGCCCGATGCAGAAAACCCACGTGAGCGACCGCGACGGATATGCCTACACCGACATAAACGGCGACATCACCACCTACTACAAAGCAGTCAACATACTCCGCCTCGGCGCCGAATACCGCATTTCGCCCAGCTGGAGCGTCAGAGCCGGCTACCAGTGGCAGTCGTCGCCCGTCAAGCAGGAGTTTGAACGCGGCGAGGAATATGTCTACACCGAGGGTCCGGACGGCACCGAAACCACGCCGAGCTTCACGATCGACAAGACGCGACAGTACGTGACCTGCGGCCTTGGCTACCGCTACAAAAACTTCTATGCCGACGCCGCCTACGTGCACGGCATACGCAAAGGCGCATTCCAGACCTTCACTGCCAACAACTTCAACGGCGCAACGCCGGTGCAGGCAAAACTGTCGGACAAGACCGACCAGATAGTAATTTCGGCCGGATTCAAATTCTGAATCAGCCGGCAGGATAACACCACAGGGCTTCGGGTCGTTTCAGCCCGAAGCCCTTTTCATATCTCCAGATCATCAATAAACCATCACCAATCCGACCACAGCCATGAAAAGAATCGTCACCATGCTCCTCGTCATCACGGCAGTCGCATCAGCCGCTGCCGATGACTCCGTGAAAAAATTCCGCCAGATTCTCTCGCGTTACGACGTAGCGCCCGAAGCCATTGCCGTGCCGACCGACAACAACACGGCGTTCTGGAACGTAGCCCTCGGCGCCGACAGAAATCTTGCCCGTCTGAACCGCGACATCTCCAAAGGGAAGGGACTCGAACGCAAGGCGATCGACGCATGCACGAAGATGCCTAAATTCTATCCCGAATACAACTCCTATGTCAGGACCGACCTGCAGCCCTGGGCCGACAGCCTGCTTGCAACGGCAGGACTGCCGTGCGACAGCATCGCGACACGCCTGTATGTGGTCGACACCCCCCGAGCGGAAGCCTTCGCCCCGCTCACCGAGGATGGCTTCGCCATAGTCGTCACCACCGGACTCATCTACAATCAGGGGTGCGATGACGATCTGCTCAAAGGCATCATATCAGCGCAGGCTGTCCATGGAGCGATGCGCCATCAGCTGCAGTTTTTCTACGACGAGGCTAAACGCCGCCGAAAAAGCAACGTGTGGGGCGGCATCGCCATCGGAGCGCTCGTGGCGGCCGATATCGCTCTGACCATGACCGACAGCGGAGATTGCGACGACAACTTCACCTACAACGACTTCTCGACCACCAACATCAACGTCAATACAACCGGCGCAACGCCGGCGCCGGTATATATCTACTCGGCCGACCAAATATATCAGGCCGACCTCTGGGCCTACCGCATGATGGAACGGCTTGGCAAAGGCGACAGCTACATCAAGGCGCTGAGACTGCTCTCTCCTCAGGTTGCCGGCGCGGAAACGGACAAAGAATCGTCGCCATGCATCTCCGACCGGATAAAATTCATTAACTTTGTGACATCACAAAAACGATAGCCCATGCCTGAAACGTCAAAACGCGGACAGATCATGCCCGCATCGCCCATACGGAAGCTCGTGCCGCTGGCCAACAAGGCCAAGGAGCGCGGCATCAAAGTGTATCATCTCAACATCGGACAGCCCGACCTGCCTACTCCCCAGGCCGGACTCGACGCTCTGAAAAAAATAGACCGCACGGTGCTCGAATACAGCCCTTCGGAGGGACTGCGCTCACTGCGCGAGAAACTCGCCGACTACTACCACCGCTTCAACATCGACGTGGACGTCGACGACATTATCGTCACCACCGGCGGCTCCGAGGCTGTACTCTTCGCATTCATGGCCTGCCTCGACCCGGGCGACGAAATCATCGTGCCCGAGCCGGCCTACGCCAACTATATGGCC
>JAIDKJ010000091.1:3935-10099 GCA_029051835.1 Paramuribaculum sp.
CGTAAGATCGTCGGCAGCGTCAGAGGTGTATAAGACACAGCTATATGGCCTTCGCCATATCGGCCGGCGCGAAGATAGTCACGGTCCCGTCCTCGATCGACGAAGGCTTCGCACTGCCGCCCCTTGAAAAGTTTGAGGCACTCATCACCCCTCGCACCAAAGGAATACTGATCTGCAATCCCAACAATCCGACGGGCTATCTCTACACGATGAAGGAGATGCTTCAGATACGCGATCTGGTGAAGAAATACGACCTCTTCCTTTTCTCCGACGAAGTGTACCGCGAATTCTGCTACACGGGAGCGCCCTACATCTCGGCCTTCCATCTGCCCGGCGTGGAGCAAAACGTGGTGCTTATCGACTCCGTGTCGAAGCGCTACAACGAGTGCGGCATACGCATCGGCGCCATCATCACCAAGCACAAGGAGCTTAAGCAGAACGTCATGAAATTCTGTCAGGCCCGCCTTTCTCCCCCGCTGCTGGGCCAGATCGTGGCCGAAGCGTCGATCGACGCCGGAACCGACTATATGCTCATGACCTACAACGAATATGTGGAGCGCCGCAAATTTCTCATCGACGGCCTCAACCGCATACCCGGCTGCTATTCGCCGATACCGATGGGCGCGTTCTACACCGTGGTGAGTCTGCCGGTAGATGACGCCGACCGCTTCTGCGAATGGTGTCTGAACGACTTCGAATACGAGGGCGCCACGGTGTTCATGGCTCCGGCATCGGGCTTCTACACCACTCCGGGCATGGGCAAACGCGAAGTGCGCATGGCCTACGTGCTCAACAAGGCCGATCTCGGACATGCGCTCAAGGTGCTCACCGAAGCCCTTCGCGCCTATCCGGGCAAAACTGCCGAAGCCCCGCAATGAGAATCGAATTAGAGCTTGCCCGACGGCTTAGCCTCCGCCAGCGTGCGGCCGGCGGCCGCCGGCGCTCCCGACTGGCTCCGGGGGTGGTGATAGCCATAGCCGGCACCGGACTGTCGCTGATGGTCATGATACTGGCCGTCAGCATAGCCACCGGCTTCAAGACCGAGATACGCCAGAAGGTGACCGGCTTCGAGCAGCAGATCACCGTCAGTCAGGCCGAAGGCTACGGAGCCGAGCGTGTCAACCGCGGCATGCGGCTCACCGACAGCATCGCAGCCATCATAGCCGAGGCCGCTCCGGGAGCGCACGCATCGCTGCGCCTCCAGCAGCCGGCGATGATCAAGACCGACACCGATTTCGAGGGGATCGTAATGCAAGGGATCGCCGACGACAGCGACACCTACCGCTTCATAGCCCGGCAGACGGCGCAGGGCGACACCATGCCGCCATTCGCTGCCGACCACGAAGGGAACCCCATAGTAATATCGCGCACCACCGCCTCGGCGCTCGATCTCGCCACGGGCGACAACGTGGCTGTCCACTTTTTTATCGACGGCAATCTGCTGACCCGCAAAATGCGCGTAGCGGCAGTCTACGACACCCATTTCGGCGAATACGACAAGATCATGGCCTTCTGCCCTATCGACATAGTGCAGCGGCTCAACCGCACCGACAGCCTGACCGGAACATCAATCGACATCAACGGCCTGCGCCCCGACATGATCGACGAAGCCACCGCCGATCTGCGCGCAGGACTGTTCGAACATCTGCAGGCCACCGGCTCCACCGAATCATACCGTATCGACAACGTCAACACCACCGGAGCCGTCTACTTCAACTGGCTGCAGCTGCTCGACACCAACATAGTGGTGATACTCTCGCTGATGGGATGCGTCACCGGATTCACCCTCATATCAAGCCTGCTGATCATCATATTGCAGCGGGTGCGCACCATAGGGCTGCTCAAAGCCATCGGAGCCACCGACGGACAGATACGCCGTGTGTTTATCATGATGGCCTGCCGCATAGTGGCCGCCGGGCTGCTCGCAGGCGATCTTGCCGCCACCGGCATAATCGTGGCGCAGAGCCGCCTCCATCTGATACCGCTCAATCCCGAAGCCTACTATCTCAACTATGTGCCTATGGCCGAATGCTTCGGCACGATAGCCGTCATCAACGTGGGCGTAGCCCTGACAGCGGTGGTGCTGCTCCTGATGCCGAGCCACCTCATAGCGCGCATATCGCCCGCATCGTCCATGCGTTACGAGTGACAGCCGGATTATGGCACAACCGGGCACTTCGCCATACGTAGGGATGCACCCCGGTGCATCCGTCGACAACGACACCAATGATCAACGACAATATGACTACCATACAATCGGATGCACCAGGGTGCATCCCTACGAACGAATACCCCAGACGTAAAAATATACGGGCGCCATTTCACGATTATTCCGGGGGTGAGTACTTTATTACCATCTGTACAAGAGATAAACACCACTATTTCGGCAAAATCACTAATGGCAAAATGTTTTTGTCAAAACTTGGCCAATATGCTCATAACGCAATGGAAACATTGGCAAACCATTATTCCTATATAGAAGTACCACTTTTTGTCATTATGCCCAATCATGTACACGCCATAATTGTGATCCGCCAACGGGCGGATACACCGGGGTGTATCCCTACAGTCAGGACGGCATTAAGCGTTGTCGTGGGAGGATATAAGCAGTCGGTAACAATGTTTGCGCGACGTAATGGGATTGTTTTCGGATGGCAAAAACGCTATCACGACCATATTATCAGGGGAGTCACCGACGGAAACAAAATTGCCGACTATATCAAAAACAATATAACCCGTTGGGATACCGATTGTTTCAACGAATAAGGTCAACAAAAAACCTGCACGTCATAAATCATCATGGCTGAAGAAAATTAATCTGCAAAATGCATGTTTATGACGGAAAATCATTACTTTTGCGAGTGGAGATATAATACCACACACATACAACGTCAGGATTTTATAAAGCAAAAGTAATGATCAAGATCGCCATTCAGTCCAAGGGGCGTCTTAACGAAGACACCACCCGGCTGCTCGCCGACGCAGGCATCACCCTCGGAGCCGGCCACCGCCAGCTGATATCACGCGCACGAGGGTTTGACATGGAAGCGCTCTATCTGCGCGACGACGACATACCGCAGGCCGTCAGCATGGGTGTGGCCGACGCCGGAATAGTGGGGCTTAACGAAGTGGAGGAGCGCGGCGAGCCGCTGCGCACAGTGATGAGGCTCGGCTTCGGCGCCTGCCGCCTGTCGCTCGCCGTGCCCAAGGATGCAGGCTACGACGGCCTCCTCTGGTTTGACCGCCGCCGCGTGGCCACCTCCTATCCGCGCATACTCTCGCGCTTTTTCGACAGCCACGGGATCCGCGCCGAGATCCACGAGATAGCCGGCTCGGTCGAGGTAGCTCCGGCTGTAGGGATGGCCGACGCGATATTCGACATAGTGTCGTCGGGGGGCACCCTGCTGCAGAACGGCCTCACGGAAGTGCACACCGTCATGCAGTCGGAGGCCGTGCTCGTGGCTCCTGCTGCGCTGCAGCCCGACAAGGAGCGCGATCTCGACAAGCTGTGCTTCCGCTTCCGCTCGATCATTGACAGCCGCGGACTCAAATATGTGGTGATGAACATTCCCGCCACCCGTGTGGCCGAAGCCGCAGACATGCTTCCGGCCATGAAAAGCCCCACCGTGCTGCCCCTTGCCGATCCGGCATGGTCGTCGCTCGGCGTGGTCATACCGCAGGATGAGCTATGGGACCGCATAGAGCAGCTCAAGCAGCTCGGAGCGCAGGACATACTCGTATTGGCACTCGAAAATATCGTCAGATAATGATCACGACCATCATCAACCCGCCGCGCGACCAATGGAGATCGCTCTGCGAGCGCAACACTCCCGACGACGCCGACATAGAGCAGACCGTAGGCCGGATCATCGACGAGGTGGCCGCCTGCGGCGACGACGCCCTGCGCCGCATGGCTATGCGCTATGACGGCGCAGAGATCGGTGCCCTCATGCTGACGCCCGACGAGATCGCCGCAGCCGCCGACAAGGTCAGCGACGACGTGAAAAAAGCCATAGCAGTGGCCGCCGACAACATCAGACGGTTTCACCAAGCCCAGATGCCACGCAAGGTGGATGTGGAAGTGATGCCGGGCGTCAGGTGCAGCCAGCGTCCGGTGGCTATAGAGCGCGTAGGACTGTACATCCCCGGCGGCCAGGCTCCGCTATTCTCCACAGTGCTGATGCTCGGCATACCGGCCTCGATAGCCGGATGCCGGCGCAAGGTGCTTTGCACTCCCCGCACCTCGGCGGCGGATATCGCTCCCGAAATCATCTATGCGGCCACTGTCTGCGGCATAGACCAGATATGCCGCATAGGGGGCGCTCAGGCCATAGCGGCCATGGCATTCGGCACGGAAAGCGTTCCGGCGGTCGACAAGATCTTCGGTCCCGGCAACAGATATGTCACCAAAGCCAAGCAGATGCTGAGCCGCCGCGTGGCCATCGACATGCCGGCCGGCCCAAGCGAAGTGATGGTCATGGCCGACCATACATCCGTGGCCGAATATGTGGCTGCCGACATGCTTTCGCAGGCCGAACACGGTCCCGACAGCCAGGCGATACTGGTGTGTGACAGCGAAACCACCGCACGGCTTGCTGCCGAAGCCATAGAGCGTCTGCGCCCGTTGCTGACCCGAAGCGACTCCATCGACAAGTCGCTCGCCCACAGCCGCGCCATAGTGCTCTCCGACCGATCGGAAATGGTCGATTTCGCCAACACATACGCCGCCGAACATCTCATAATCTCCATGGAGCGTCCGTGGGAGATAGCCGACGCCATCACATCGGCCGGAAGCGTGTTCATAGGCAACTTCTCGCCCGAAAGCGCCGGCGACTACGCATCGGGAACCAACCACACCCTTCCTACCGCCGGATGGGCTCGCTCGATGAGCGGCGTGAACATGGACAGCTTCTACCGCAAGATCACCTATCAGCAGCTTACGCCGGAGGGACTCGCCTCGCTGTCGCCCGCAATAACCGCAATGGCACGCGCCGAGCGGCTCGACGCCCACGCGCTTGCCGTAGAAATACGTACACACACCAAAAACGCCTCCCAATGACTGATCCACTCCGACTCGTCCGACCCAACATACTCGCCCTCGAACCGTATGCTACCGCACGCGACGAATTCGAAGGCGGCGACATATCAGTGTGGCTCGACGCCAACGAATCGCCCTACACCAACGGCGTGAACCGTTATCCCGACCCCCATCAGAAAGAGCTGAAACAGGCCATATCCCGCCTGAAGGGGGTGCCTGAGGACTGTATCTTCGTGGGAGGCGCAGGGAGCGACGAAGCGATCGACCTTACATACCGGATATTCTGCCGCCCCGGCATAGACAACGTCGTGGCCATATCGCCGAGCTACGGAGTGTATGGCGTGGCGGCCGCCATCAACGACGTGGAATACCGCCAAGTGAGGCTTGCCGACGATTTTGCGCTCGACAGCGACTCGATCCTTGCGGCCACCGACGCCAACACCCGTCTGATATGGATATGCTCGCCCAACAATCCCACCGGCAACGCCTTCGACATCAGTGATCTTGAAGCACTGGCCGACCGCTTCGACGGCATACTTGCAGTAGATGAGGCCTACGTCGACTTCTCGACTCGCGGAACGATGCTCTCCGCGCTCCCCCGCCATAAGAATCTCATCGTACTGCAGACATTCAGCAAGGCATGGGGAATGGCCGGACTGCGCGTAGGCATGGCATTTGCATGCCCTGAGATAGCGGCTATCTATGCCCGCGTGAAATACCCTTACAACCTCAACGGTCCCACACAGCGCGAGGTAATGGTCCGCATGGCCGACGGCCTGCAGGGACATGTGGAGGAGATCAGGAGCGAAGCCGCGCGTCTGGCCCGCTCTCTGACTGAAGCCGACTGCGTAGAAAAGGTATTCGCAACCGATGCCAATTTCCTGCTCGTAAAGGTGAAGGATGCCGACATGGCCTACCATAGCCTGATAGACCGCGGCATACTGGTGAGAAACCGCTCGACAATGGCCGGGTGTGAAGGTTGCCTGCGCGTCACCGTCGGCACTCCGGCTGAAAACGACCTCACAATAGAGGCTTTCGCCGGCATAGGCCGCGACACCCCACCCAACACCCCCACCCCCCCCCGCCATGGAGAGACGGAAAACAACAACTGCGTAAACGCCAAAGA
>JAIDKJ010000092.1 GCA_029051835.1 Paramuribaculum sp.
GGCTCTTTCTGCTCCTTGGCTTCGCGCTGCTTTGGGGCGTTTCCATCCTTTGATGCCGACTGACCTTTGTCTGACTTGTTCTTGCGGCGCTTCTTCTTTTTGTCGAAGCGCGTGATGTCCTGTCCGAGTATGTCGTTATACTGTTTCTTGTCGGCCTCCTTGACCTCTTCGTCGCGTTTGAGGTTGAGCGGCTTTTCGCCGTTTTTGTTGAGCTGTATCACCTCAAACGCTCTGTCGGCGTCGATTGTCACAAGATTGGCGGCGATGTTCTTGTCGGTGGAGTAGGTGATCTCACGCTTGAACACGTCGTACTTGAAGTGGTAGTAGGTGGCATCGGCGGTTTCCAGGCGGATCTCTTTCGACGGCATCTTCTTGATGCTCTCCCCATAGCTGTCTACCTAAAAGTTGAGTCAGCATTTAAGCTTGGCGCACTGGCCGGCGAGTTTCTGCGGATTGAGCGAGATGTCCTGAAAGCGCGCGGCCGCGGTACCTACCGATACGAAGTTTGTCATCCAGCTGGCGCAGCAGAGCGGCCGGCCGCACGGGCCTATGCCACCTATGCGTCCTGCTTCCTGACGTGCGCCGATCTGACGCATCTCCACGCGTATGTGGAACGTTTCGGCGAGCACTTTTATCAGCTGGCGGAAGTCCACACGTTCGTCGGCTATGTAGTAGAATATCGCTTTGTTACCGTCGCCCTGATATTCCACGTCGCCGATCTTCATGTTGAGCCGCAGGTCGGCCGCGATCTTGCGGGCGCGTATCATCGTGTCGTTTTCGCGGGCCTTGGCTTCTTCGTATTTCTCGAGGTCGCCGCATTTGGCTTTGCGGAACACCCGTTTAAGCTCGGTGTCGGGCTTTACTCCGGCACGTCGCATCTGCAGTCCGACAAGTTTGCCGGTCAGCGTCACCTGACCTATATCGTGGCCCGGCGAAGCTTCTACCGCCACCATGTCGCCTATGCACAGGTCGAGATGTGTGGTGTTGCGGAAGAATCCTTTGCGGGTGTTTTTGAACTGCACCTCCACCAGTTCGTCGTCGGCCATGCCTCCGGGCACGTCTGCCAGCCAGTTGTGGCAGTGGAGTTTGCCTCTCGGAGCCTCTTTGCGCGGCGACTGCGGCTGATTGAGGGGAGCGGGGCTGTCCGGTTCGGTCGGATCACCCCCTTTTTTCCATTCGTTTCCCATTATTTAGCAAAGCTGACCGAGCGGGTTTCGCGTATGACGGTGATCTTGACCTGGCCGGGATATGTCATCTCGTCCTGGATGCGTTTTGCTATCTCGGCGGAAAGTTTTTCGGTTTCTACATCGTCGATCTTGTCGGCTCCGACTATCACGCGAAGCTCGCGGCCGGCCTGGATGGCGTAGGTCTTGATCACTCCGGGGTAGGAGAGTGCAAGCTGCTCAAGATCGTTGAGGCGCTTGATGTAGGCTTCCACGAGCTCACGC
>JAIDKJ010000093.1 GCA_029051835.1 Paramuribaculum sp.
ATATAGTGGTCTTGCTAAAGCGATATTGAAAAGTCCGTATGATTTCGGATTCATCGACCAGAAAGTTACGACCGAAAAGCAATTGGAAGATGAACTTGCCGGCAACATCACCCGTTTCCTACTTGAATTAGGGCAGGGCTTCGCGTATGTCGGCCGTCAAATGGAATTGAAGATGCCGGGAGGACAGACATTCATTCCCGATATGATTTTTTATCATACAAGACTTAAATCCTATATTGTTTGTGAGCTAAAAGTCGTACCGTTCATTCCGGACTTCGCAGGGAAACTGAATTTCTATGTTTCGGCTGTCGATGAACTGATGAAGCAATCTGATGACAACCCGACAATTGGATTATTAATCTGTAAATCAAAAGATGATACAGTTGTAGAATGGTCGTTCCGAGGCATGAATCAGCCGCTCGGAGTGGCCGAATATAAACTAAAGGAATTTATTTCTGAAAAGGCCGCAAACTTACTTCCGTCCGAAGCCGAATTGCAGAACATAATCGACACCTATGATGCAATATCGGCTGATTGAGAATTTCAACGACCGATATTCTGACTATGGCCGGGCAGATCGGCATGGAATCAAACGCTAATCATAAACGTAAAAACAGATCTGTGAGCGTCGTTCACGAATCTGTTTTTACGGCAGTCGGATGTAAGGGACAGAGATAAGAGGAAGTTGATCCCCGGGAGTATCCGGGGGAAGGATAGGTGGGAAAATCGCGGCGAAAATTTGGTGGCGGGCGAAATGTTGCATAAATTTGTAGTGGGAAACCCACACAGTTGTCCCTGCATAAGAATCCATCTCCGAAACCGAATATATGACCCCGTATCTTGTATCGGCACGCAAATACCGCCCGACGACGTTCGAATCCGTGGTAGGACAGTCGGCGCTGACATCGACGCTGAAAAATGCCGTCGTGTCGGGGCGCATCGCAAGCTCCTACCTGTTCTGCGGCACCCGCGGAGTGGGCAAGACCACGTGCGCCCGCATCTTTGCCAAGACCATCAACTGCGAGCATCTGACCGCCGAGGGCAACCCCTGCAACGAATGCGACTCGTGCAAGGCCTTCAATGCCGGCACGTCGCTCAACATCATAGAGCTTGACGCGGCGTCGAACAACGGCGTCGACGCCATGCGCGCACTCACCGAGCAGGTGCGTGTCCCGCCGGTGCAGGGACACTACAAGGTGTTTATCGTCGACGAGGTGCACATGCTCTCCACGCAGGCCTTCAACGCGTTTCTGAAGACTCTGGAGGAGCCGCCGAGCTACGTGGTGTTTGTGCTCGCCACCACCGAGAAGCAGAAGATCATACCCACGATACTCTCCCGCTGCCAGATCTACGACTTCCACCGCATATCGATCCCCGACATCATACGCCAGCTGCAGTACGTGGCCTCGCAGGAGGGGGTGGAGGCTGAGGAAGCCGCTCTCAACGTCATTGCCACCAAGGCCGACGGCGGTATGCGCGACGCCCTGTCGGTATTCGACCAGGTGGCCGCCTCGTCGCAGGGCAAGGTGACCTACGAGCACACGATAGCGAGCCTCAACGTGCTCGACTACAAATACTACACCCGCCTGACCGAAGCTTTTCTGGCCGGCGACGTGCTGCTGACATGGGTGATCTACCGCGAGATACGCGACGCCGGATTCGACTCGCTCTTTTTCATAAACGGACTGGCCGCCTATCTGCGCGATCTGATGATGGCCCGCGACCAGTCGACCGTAGGACTCGTCGAGGCGGGAGAGGAGGCCCGCAAGCAGATGGCCGACATAGGCGCCCGATGTACGCCGGGATTCCTATACCGCGCCATGAGCCTGTGCAACGACGCCGACCTCAACTACCGCACGGCCACCAACAAGCAGTTTCTCGTAGAGCTTACGCTCGCCAAGATATGCCAATCACTCAGCCCCTCCCCTAACAAAGGCAGCGACGGAGAGGGGCGGCTGAGAAAAATAGACGCTGCCGACACAAAAGCGCCACTGGCCGCTCCGGCCGGCACCGCACCGCAGAAGCCTGCGGCCGGGGCCACTACTACGGCCCACACTCCCGCACCACCGCCGCCCGCCGGCGCTGCGGCAACTCCGGTCACGCCAACTCCTCCGGCGCCAAAGGCCATGCCGACCCAACCGCCGGCATCACGGACGGCGGCACACCTGCCGACGACCGGCACACGGTCGACGCTGAAGATGCCTGTATTCAACATCAACAGGCCGAGCGAACAGGCCACGGCTACGGACGACGCCACCGACGGCATTGCTGCCGGAAGCGGACGATGCAAGCCGTATTCGCAGACCGACCTCGACAACGCATGGGACGAATTTATCGACGCTTTCCCACGCAAGCGGATTCTGGTCAACTCGATGCGGACATCACGACCCGTGCGCATCGACGAATCGCAGGTGGGGGTGGATCTCGACTCGGAGATACAGCTGTCCACGTTCCGCGAAGAGCTTGGCGAACTGCTGCAGTGGATGCGCGACCGTCTGCAGAACGACCACCTGACACTGCAGCTCAAGGTCACCGACCGCGAGCCGATGCGCCACGTGCTCAACGACCGCGAGCTGATGATCACCATCATCAAGGAGCGGCCTATGCTTGAGAAATTCATCAAGGGGCTGAAACTGACCCTCTGACACCCGCCGGCCCCGCCCGAAAACAAAGGTAAACACCTCCGACATGATACCACGCACGAAAATACTCGCAGGCATCGCAGCACTGATGGCCATCATCATCGCCGCCGCTTGCACCGGCAACGACACCCGACGCTTCGACGACGATCTGCGCGAAGCCGACATGGCTGTGGCTGAAGGCGACATGACGGCCGCATCAAGCATTGCCCGCCGACTCTCCGACGAGCATATCGACGCCCTTACCGCCCGACAGCTCTGCCGCCTGTCGATACTC
>JAIDKJ010000094.1 GCA_029051835.1 Paramuribaculum sp.
GCTATGGTCGGCACTGTTCTTCTTCCTGCGCATACTGGCTTCGCTCACCTCCACCATATCCATGTCGGAAACAGCCATTGCGTTTTTCATCGAAGAGCGCGGCATGAGCCGCCGGTCGGCCACCATGACCAACGCCGCCGTAGCTCTGGTGTTCGGCACTCTGTGCGCCCTCAGCTTCGGCCCGCTGAGCGACTTCAGGATATTCTCGCTGAGTATTTTCGACGCGTTCGACTATCTTTCGTCCAACATCCTTCTCCCGGTCGGAGGCTTGATAATATCCATCTTCACCGGATGGGTGATACCGCGCCACATAATCAGCGAACAGCTGTCGCCGGCTCGCCGCATCACCCTGACAGTACTCACTATACTTCTGCGATACATAGCCCCCGCAGGCATCATACTCGTATTTCTCCGCTCAACAGGCATAATCTGACAACACCGACATGAAACCCGACAGCTTCACACCGTTCTCACTGCGTCTGCCCCGACGCCTCATGCAAGCCGACCGTCCGCAGGTCATGGCCATACTCAACGCCACCCCCGACTCCTTCTATGCCGCCTCGAGAGCCGACGGCGCCGATGCCATAGCCCGGCGCACAGAGCGCCTTATAGCCGACGGAGCCGACATGATCGACCTCGGCGCCTACTCCTCGCGGCCGGGAGCCGCCGACGTCAGCCCGCAGGAAGAAACCTCACGGCTGCTTGCCGCCTGCCGGGCCATAAGAAGCGTCGCCCCCGACATACCGCTGTCGGTCGACACATTCCGCGCCGAAGTGGCACGCATCGCTGTCGAAGAGGGTGGAGCCGACATCATCAACGACATCACCGGCGGCAACGACCCCGAAATGCTCCCCACCGTAGCACGGCTCGGAGTGCCTTACATAGCCATGCATATGCGCGGCACGCCTGACACAATGCAGTCCATGACACAGTATCCCGACGACGATCCCACAGAAGAGATCATAGCGCGGCTGTCGGACGTCATCGAACGGTGCTCGCAGCTCGGCATTGCCGACGTCATTGCCGATCCGGGGCTCGGATTCGCCAAGACGATGGAACAGAACTACCGGGTGCTGCGCCACACCCCGGTCATAGCCCGTGCGCTACGCCGCCCGCTGCTCATCGGACTCTCGCGCAAATCCATGCTCACCAGAGCGCTCGGCATAACGCCCGAAGATGCACTCCCGGCCACCGTAGCCGCCGATACCATGGCGCTGATGCTCGGAGCGTCGATAATACGCGTACACGATCCCCGCGAGGCATCGCAGACCGTAAAATTGTTCGAGTTACTGAAAAATTCGTAACTTTGCACCGTATCTCCGCTCATACGACCATGCACATGATCGGAAACCACGAGATACCGTTCAACTAAAGCCATTAATCCACCCGCCTCTCTGCCATGGACCCTTTCACCCTGCGCGACGCCCTCGACATAGCACTCGCCGCACTGCTCCTGTTCTACATCTACCGGATCATGCGCGAGTCGGGCACCATCAACATATTCTACGGCCTGCTTGCATTCATCGTTGTGTGGGTAGTCGCATCTCAGATACTGGAGATGAAGCTCATAGGCACTATACTCGACAAATTCATGTCGATAGGCCTGCTTATCATCGTCATACTGTTTCAGGACCAGATCAAACGCTTCCTTGTGGAGCTTGGCGACCATAAGCGGTGGAGGTTTCTTAGAAGCCTGTTCCATCACCGCAACCCCGCGCAGGATGCCGACGAACGTGGGCGACGCCTTATCATCCCCATCGTATATGCCTGCATGAACATGGCCAAGTCCAAGACGGGAGCGCTGATAGTGATACAACAGAATGTGCCGCTTGAAAACTACGAGCGGTCGGGCGACATCATCGACGCGCTACCCAACTCGCGGCTCATAGAAAACATCTTTTTCAAGAATTCGCCGCTGCACGACGGCGCACTGATCATAGCCGACGACCGGCTCAAATCGGCCGGATGCATCCTTCCGGTGTCGCACGACCGCAATGTGCCCCGCGCCTTAGGACTGCGCCACCGCTCCGCGCTCGGCATATCGCAGGCCACCGACGCCATAGCGATCGTGGTCAGCGAGGAAACAGGAGGAATATCGATAGCTCACAAAGGACGCCTGACCACACGGCTTTCGTCGGCCGACCTCGAACACAATCTCACACAGATACTGCATCAGGACTGACCCGTCAGTCGACGATCTCTATCGACGCCACCAGCGGAGGAGTCTGCGCGGGGATATCGAAATAGCGACGCAGATAGATCTCTTCTCCGGCAAAGTCTATCAGGCAGTCCTGCTGGAACAGATTCCATGGATTGAACGCATAGGTTTCCTCGTCGTTGTCGTAGTAATATGCTTTCACATTGCCGCCTCTCGCACCGATTTCCACCCACTCCGAATCGTTTGTCAGCGCCGGATAGCTCGCCACCATAGTGACTACCGTATCGGTCGGGAATCCTTCGGATGCCTTCGGCAGACTTTCAGGCGACATCTTCAACATTGCCGTACGGATACCTGTGTCGCAGAAAAAACCGCGCATTTCGCCATTGACGCGCATATCCATGTAATAACGCCTGCCGAGCCACACGCCATCGGACAGCGAATGCGAGGAATACAGCCTGTTGAACGGCTCATATCCGCTTGGAACATCCATATATAGCCTCAAGGCTCCGTGCATATAGTCGTAGGCCACCTTGAACTTCTGTATGAAGTCGATGCCAAGCACCGAATATCCGGTCTGCGACGGAGCGAAATCCACACCCTCCACCACATTGCGGGTGGCCTTGCGGGCGATTGCCCTGACATCGCCGCTCACGCTGTCGGTCACAAAACCATAGTCATACAACGGCATGCTGACGGTATAGCGCTCGAAGCACACCCGCGTCTTACCGTCGCCGTCGCGGCCCACTACCGGATAGAATTTCTTCTTGACGCTCATGCCCATCTCACGCAACCGTTCCAGATCAGCCTCCGTGATTGTGGATATATCACTGCCGGTGTCGAACTTAAACCGCAAGCCGGGCATCACCTCCACCATGACCTTCTGATCAACGAAAGGCAACACGCCTATCTCTCCCTGAGGACGCTCCACTTTGAGATCATCCTGCGATGACAAAGTCATCAAAAGACCATACGACACACACGCGATGGCCACTATCGAGCATAATATGATGATAATCTTTTTCATAAGGTTCGTCAGGCTATGCCGCATCACTGCCTGCCATTCTTTCCCGCACGGATATCGCGATCAGGCGTCATGGCTAAGCCGGGCATAAAACTGCCTATTTTCCTACAAACTTAACCATCCGCCGCATCATTTCCAATAAATTCACACTATTGTCAACACTTTGTCAACAAAAAGAAGCATCTTCCGCACATCTGAGATAAGTCAGACTGCGGAAGATGCCTGTTGGGGGTTATATTGCCTTATGAACGGCGGCTCAGTCCTGATACTCGATCAGGGGAGCTTCGGCGGCAAATCGGTCGCCGGGCTTCACAAACACACGTTTCACTGTAGCGTCATGTTCGGCCTCCACATCGTTTTCCATCTTCATCGACTCGTAGACGAGAAGCTTCTGGCCCTTCTTTACGGTATCGCCGGGCTTTACCGATATCTCCAGAATGGTTCCGGGCATCGGGCCACTGACTACCTCGCCGGTGATCGGCTCTACTTTCTCTTCAGCGGCAGCAGCCTCTTCGGCGGCAGCAGCAGCGGCCTGACGGGCGGCAGCCTGCTGCGCGTCATACTCGGCCTGACGCTTGTTGCGCAGGAAGGTCGTTGCCACATTCGGAAGCAGTTCGAGCAGCAGGTACTCCTCATCGTTCTGCGCGAGCTTCATGCCGCCGAATTCTGCTATCTCCGGATTTTCAGGAGCCTTGTAGGAGTTTACGTCATAGGGATGCTCTTCGGCGTCGCCTGTGATCTGACGGCGGAATTCCGGATCAACCGCCACAGGCGTATGTCCGTACTCGCCCTTGATGAGCGACATAAACTGGTTGGACTTGTTGGTATAGTCGGCGTTGCCCTTCTTGCGGTCGAGAGCAAGGAACACAGCCTGACTACCGACAATCTGGCTGGTAGGAGTCACCAGAGGCACCAGACCGGCGTCGCGGCGCACCTTCGGTATGAGAGCCATTGCATCGTCGAGCACATCCTCCGACTGCAGAGCCTTGAGCTGTGCCACCATGTTGGAATACATGCCGCCCGGCACTTCTGCGTTCTTCACGAGCAGGTTGGGCTTGGGGAAGCGGAAATAATCCTCTATGGCATGACAGGCCTCAAGCATAGCCTCCTCGTCGCCGGCACGACCGGCAGCGATAGCGTCGTCGAAAAGCTTCGAGATCTCGACGGGGAGCGTATCGGTCAAGGGATCGAATTCGGCAGGGAACTCCTTGACGAGGTCAAACGGAGCCAGCTCGCGGCGGGCGCCGAGAAGCTCGTTGCGGATCTTGCCCACAGCCTCCATGTCGGCCTCCACCTCTATGCCGAGGCGCTGGGCAAACACATAGATAAGCTCTATGGCGGGAGCTGCCGATCCGCCGCCGAACCACCAGATGTTGGTGTCGAGAATATCCACGCCGTGGATCATAGCCATAACCGACGAAGCCAGACCATAGCCCGGAGTGCAATGGGTGTGGAAATCCACAGGCACCTTCAGACGGCTCTTGAGCTTGGAGATGATCGACGCCGCGCGAAGAGGATTGACCAGTCCGGCCATATCCTTAAGGGTTATGATTTTGGCGCCGAGAGCCTCCATTTCGAGAGCCTTCTCCACGAAATATTCGTCGGTAAAGATCTTTTCAGGCTCCGACGCGCCGCCGAACAGGCGCTTCAGACGGCTTCCGAAACCGCCCTTGGCAGGCTCGCTTTTAGGATCGACCGTGTAACATACAGCGCCGTCGGCTATGCCGCCAAGACGGTTGATCATCTTGATCGATTCCCTGACATTGTCTATGTCGTTGAGAGCGTCGAATATACGCATCACGTTCAGACCGTTGGCTATGGCCTCCTTGTAGAATCCCTCAAGCACGCTGTCGGGATAGGGCACATAGCCGAACAGGTTGCGTCCGCGCGACAGAGCCGACAGAAGCGACTTGCCCTTCATGGCCTCGCTCGCCTTGCGCAGGCGATCCCAAGGCGACTCGCCGAGATAACGCATCACCGAGTCGGGAACGGCACCGCCCCACACCTCCATGATATAAAAACCTGCATTCTCATAAAGAGGCAACAGGCGGTCGATTGTCTGCTGGCTCATACGGGTGGCGAACAGCGACTGCTGTCCGTCGCGCATCGTCAAATCTCTGATTTTAAGCTTTCGAGCTTCCATAATACGATTTTCTTATCTTGATTTCAGGCTACAAAGTTAAGTCATTTAATCCAATTACGGAAATAATTCCGTAATAAGAATTATACCTGACGGCAAAAAAGCACAAAAATACATTTTACCCATGCCGGCAATGCTGCTTACACCATGTCGTCAGCGGGCGAGATTGAGATTGAACGACAGGCCGAAAGCGCTGTCGGTCACAGGATAGGCATTTGAGCTGACTATCGGCGTATTGACATGATGCTCGAAGAACATTCCTACGGTCATGCTCTTCGACAGCACATAGTTGGCTGTCAGATTTATACCGAGAGTGCGAGTGCCGGAAGTGGCCTGGGTATAGGCGGTTTCAATGCGGCGTATAAGCGCCTGGTTGGTCTGGAGCGAGAAGTCGGCATTTACCGTCAGGTCGTTGCTGATGCCCTGCTGCGAGCCCCTGATCTTAAGCACGGTATTGAAATTGGTGATCTTATATCCCAAGCCTGCCGTGATTCCCGACGATGTGGCTTCCACTATCTGTCCGGCCGAAGTGTTGAGCGTCAGGGTTCGCTGGTTGCGCCATTCGGCATTTACCGTCAGATCGTTTTTAAGGGTCACGGCCACGCCGATCAGCGGTGCGAAACGCTCGGTGATCGCCACCGAAGAGATATTGAACGGCGAAGATGGCACCGGATTGCCGCTCAGCTCGTCGAGCGTAAATCCGAGCCGTTCGCCCTCGACGCTCACCCAGTTGAGATACGACGAGTAGGATCCGACGCTGTAGGTGCACTGATAGGCATGCGTCAGAGTGAATGACTTGAACAGATCGGACATTCTGGGGAGCCGTATCAGACCGTCGTAAGTGACACGCCAGTTGGGCATGACCGATGCCAGCGAGGGGAATGGATCAAGATTCTCCCTGAGCGGCGAGCGCCCTGTGTATGCCGCTAAAAAAGCCGGAATAAGCACATCGCTCGACGTCTGCGACACTCCGCCGTTGGCCTGATTATAGGGCATACCGGCCAGAACGCTACCCTGCATGAATCCCGACGACGGATAATCGTGACGGGCATAAGCCGCTTCCAGGCGCGAGGCCACCACCGGAATAGCCCGGATCATGTCGGTGAAAGCCTTCGAGGCATATCCGTCGGCGGCCTTCGACGACCGCAGCGATGTGGCTATGGCGCAATGGGTCTTGGTGTAAGATCCGGAATAGGTGACCGGCATGCCGGCATACATGAACTGCATCGACGAGGTGCGGTTGTCCGTGCGGTTGCCGATCAGCTGTATTTTCAGGCCGTTGACAGGTTCGAGCGTCATCTCAAGATTGACCTCCGACGTGCGCGAGAACACGGCCGGCGACACCTGACCGTCGTCGGTCATCAGCCAGCCGCGCGACAGAGCCTTGTCGACGTAGCTCTCATCGGTAAATCCGAAGGCGAAATCCAGTCCGGGCGACATAGGGCCGAAACTGCGCGACTGGCCCAGCATATTGCCCACATCAGGAATGAACAGCGGCAGCGAAAGCGATCGCGATGAACGCCATCTGACGGCAGCCGAACGAGGCGACATCATCAGCCGCGCGCCATACTGGGCCAGCTCGTCGAGCCACCCTGAACGTTCCTTGCGGATCTCCACCACCCTCACCTGTATCGTGCGGTCGCCGCGGTTGAGTATCTCGACGGAGTTGTCGTCCACCACCCGCGTCTGCAGCCTTATCGGCTTGCGGGTGTCGAGATCGATGGCTGTCAGCTTCACTTTTTTCGTACGCAGATTGTGCGTCACCACGGTCGAGGTGTCGGCGCTGAGCGGATAGTTGCGTTCGAAACGTTTCGGACGGTCGAGAGTGCGTCGGCCTCCGCGGCCGGGACGCTGGGCCGAGGTGGCGAAACGCTGACTTACACGCTTTAGATATGGTATCTTGTTGTAGAACTTATCGAATGCCAGTCGTCCCTCGGCAGTCCATGATCCCTGATTGGCGATCTTGTTGCCCATATTCACACCGTCGACCGTAGCACCGCGATCCCATCTGTAGGTTGCGTTGTAGGTGAGCTGTCCGGTCAGGAAATCTATTGCGGGAATCTGGTTGAACGGCGCGCGATACGACCCCGTGAAGGTCTGATTGTAGGCCCAGGGAGTGCCGAGATGCAGTATCGACTGCATGACGGTGTCCTTCCATTCCTTGTAGCGGTCGGGAAACAGACGCCGGTTGACGGCTCCCACCGGCTCGTCGATACGTGCCGAGGTGTTGGAGCTGAATGTCAGCGACAACGAGCGCAGCGGACTCCACGCGAGATTGAGCTGTCGATCCCAGAGGAAATTCTTACCCACCTGCACCGGGAGTTTCACGCCGGCGTCGATCTCGCTTCGGGTCTGCTCCTCGTGGTAATAGCGCGACATGGTGGTCAGGAAACTTATCTGCGACGGCAGCCAGTTGATCTCCCAGTCCGACAGGAATTTCATATTCTTGCGTTTTCCCACCATGCGTGCGAACGGTTTCAGCGGTTTTATGCGCGGAGCATAGCTGTATTGCAGCGAGCCGCGATAATCGTCGGTATTCTCATATTCGGTGGTTGGATCGGCCTTCGACTGCTTGTTGAACGAGAAGTTGACCGTGAAGTTGGCCGGATCCCACGGCATCGGATTCTTCGACCGTACGCCGAAGTTAAGCCCCGACACGCTGAAACTGCGCACCGTGGCGCGCTCCACCGCATAAGCCTTTATTGAGTCGCGTTCGTGGCGCGACGGAGCCTCGTCGAGGGCATCCTTGAGCAGCACGTCGCGGTCGAGTGGATTATATTTTGGAGTAGTGTTTTCCTTCACCACCGAGTAATAGACCGGGGCGCGCAGGGCGAGCTGCGAGGGAACGATCTTGCCAACATCGGTCTGCACGGCGAAATTGAACTGCCGGAAGTCATCCATACGCCGCGAGTTCAATCCCTGGTCGACGGCACCGAATCCTGACGTTTCGAGATGGCCGCCGACATCGATCGTGGCAATATCCGAAAGTATCAGATTGGCCGCGCCCTTTGCAGCCCATCCGCCGTCGCTATTGAAATCGGTCACTTTCAGTTCGTTGACCCACACCGTACCATCCTTTATGGACGGGGATGTGTTGCGTACGCCTATCATCATCACCCTTACATCGCTGAGCGACGGATTGCCGAGCACCGACACCGTATTGGCCTCGCAGTCGGGATCATGAATGGAATATAGCGTGGCGTAGCCCACTCCCGGCTCACCGGCTGTCTTGGCTCTGTTGCGAAGCTTTTTCACGTCCACGAATGTCTGCAGGCCGACATCGAGCCTGTTCTGCTCCGGCCACACCTTTTCGCGGTCGGCCCGCGTATCGGCATAATGTCCGTGAGGCGTCAGCCGCAGAGGTATTTCATACTCGTAATAATTGTTGCGCATATCGGTGCCGAGCCTGACAAACAGCGACAGCTCGCCGTTGCGCAGCGCCGTGGGATCGTCGATCAGCTGCTCGGCATGAACCCACATCTGCAGGCGATTGTAGTTGCGAAGATCCTGCATGGTGTTGCGATAGACGGCACGGGCGTCGCCGGCAGCCAGACCGGTGACCCGCAGCGACATCGACTGCTCGTTGAGCTGCACTATCTGCTGCTGGGCCGGATCCGACAGACGGCTTACGCCCGGAGGCAGCACGTAGTTGACTGGAGTGCGGCCCGAATTTTCCTCGATATTGACCACCGACACGTCGAGCTGCCCCGAGGCGGGCATATCGCCGCGTGAATTGAGATTGTAGTCGTAGGTGCGCCACTCGCCGCGCACAAGCTCAAGCGTGGCGAAGCGCAGATGGGTCGGCCGCCTGAAGCCGGTCATGAACATACGCACGAATCTCACCGTCGACAGATCGCTGATGGAGCCTACCACCCGCTCGAAGTCGGCCAGAGGTATCTTGAACTGATACCACTCCACTTCGGCGTCGGTGCCGTCGCGCAGACTCACGAGCGAGGTCTGCTTGTCGGTGATATAGTTGACACCCACACGCAGATCCTGCGGCCTGATCGACACGCGATACTGGAAATAGCGCTCATATTCGTTGAGCGTGTTGTCCTGGTTGATATCCTCCACGTCGGGCATGTTGCGCGACGACTGATAGAGCGGATCGTCGGCTTCCTCAGGCGAGAGCGAGTTGCCCTCCACGCCGTTGTAGCGCTTATAGCGCTCCAGTATGCCGAGCCGCTGCTCGTCGTAGTCGCGGCCGCGGTAGAAGTGGTAATTATCGCCGGCCGGGTCGTTGAGGGGCGAGAACTTGTCGGCCTCCATGCGTTCGCGGGCTTCGGGCGAAAGACGCTCGCGCAACCGCTCAACGTAGCCGGAATATGTGGGAAATTCAAACTCATCGTCATTGGGCAGTCCGTCGAGTCCCACATCCTGACGCCGGCGCGCCGTGGTGTTGTTGTCAAATGCGTAAGTGAGCGAGTTCTGGTCGCTGACGCGTCCCCACGAGGTGGTGCGCAGGAAGCGGTCGTCGCCGTCGGCCGGAATGCCGTTCTCATACGACTTGAGGCCATCCTTGAGTATATCCTCGGAGATTTCGCCGAAATTGAAATACAGGTCGCCACCTTCGGTGTTGGGGTTTTCAGGATCGAGAAACGGATTCATGAGCCAGAACTGCACGTACTCGATATTGCTCTGCTCGAAGTTGGTGTTGTCGAGGCGGCGCATGATGCCTCCCCAGCGTTTTTCGGGCTGTAGCAGACGTCCCTGGTCGTCGATACGCTCGGCGTCGACGTTGTAGGGGCCGCGCTCCTCGGGATAGAACGACAGGTTGAGGGTCTGTATGGTCGACGACTCGCCGTAGGTCAGCTGCCGGTCGGGGAATATCTCTCGCGATGTCACCTCGCGAACGTAAGGATTGGACTGCTGCTTGAGGTCAGTCCGCAGATAGCCCGGACAGAGCGATGAATTGCGCTGGGTGAACATACGGTCGATGTAATACCAGTTGAGCAGCGCACGGTTTTTGCCATACTCGGGATTGTCGGAGAGGGCGGCTTCGGGGAAGAGCGGATCGGGACCGTTGTCGTAGGGGGTGGAGGCCAGAAACCATGAGTAGGGCGACCGCAGATCGATGCCGGTCTGGCTCGACTCGAAGTCGTCGATAAACGAGCTTCCCTTGTCCGAACCGCTCTTCTGCGCCGCAGGCTGCAGCCGCGCCACCTCGCCCTGCAGGCTTATGCGCGAGGGTGCGGTGGCGTCGATCGTCGGCACCTTGTTGAGCAGGGTGTTGACCCACGGCAGCTCGGCCGCGTAGCCGAAGTTGAGTCCGTAGATGGTGTTGCTTACCGTTTCGCTGCCTATGTTGACCTTCTCGGTCAGAGCTTTCTCCGAATAGTGCATCAGAGTGGCGCCGAGATAGAAATCCTTGCTGAACCGGTAGGTCATGTCAAGTCCGAGAAGAGTCTTGCGCTGGGTAGAGAAGAGGCTCTGGTTTTCGAGCGTCACCGACACGTCCTGACCTGAATCGATGATGCTCTGATTGGTGATGGTGACGATACCGAGGGCATAGTCGACGGTATAGTCGGTGTTTTCGGTCAGCGTCACCCCTCCGGCCGTGACCACAACCGAGCCGCGCGGCACATTCATGGCGTCGAGCCTTATCTGCGCTCCGCCGCTGGCACGGTATTCGCCGGTGATGACAAACTTGTTTTTGTCGGCAAACTGGCGGGCCACAACAAGCGTGGAGTCATACAGCTCCTGATACACAAACGGCGCAGCCGCCTCCTGACTGCCGATACGGTTCACGAGATTGCTGCCGAACGGTTCGGCCACCGGAAATATCACCTTGCCCGTGGAGGTCTGAACGGTATATCCCTCAATGAAATCGAAAAAGCCGTCGGGATTACCCTCGCGGTTGGAGTCGAGCCGGTCGAGTCCCATCAGCTGGAGCAGCGGCGTGGAGCTGAGGCCGGCCACAGGCAGATAGGGGATTTCAGTGCCGGTAGTGTCCGACAGATATTTCACCTGCAGCTTGAAATTATCGGGCTGCACCTGATAGGCTCCGAGCGAATACACGTTTTTCATCATCAGCCGCCACATCGGCAGGCAGGGATTCTGCGTGGTGCTTTTGAGCATCTTCACGTAGAGGCTCTGGCTCGTATCGGAGATGTCGGCCGAAAACTCACCAACCTGATACACCTGCCCCTGACAGGTGTACTCAAACGCCACCGCAAGCACCTCGTCGGCCGCGAGCTGGCTCTTGAGCGAGATATATCCGAGAGTGGGATTGAGAGTGTATTCCGATTCCGACAGCAGTCGCGCGCTCTCCACCTTCTCATAGTCGGTGCCCCCCTGTATGCCGAAAGCTCCCAAAGGAGCCAGAGCCTGACTGACCGAGCTGATGAAGCGCGCCGTCGGATAATCGTTCTTGATAGTCTGCAGCAGATTGTTGGCCATGTTTGACGGCACGGTGACCGCCGTGTTGACCCTCCAGTGGTCCGACGCCAGACGGGTCGTTTCGGCGAGATCCATGAAGGCGGTCAGGTTGCGGCTCTGACCGTAGTTGTTGCCCTTGTTGGTGATCCACACCTCTATACGGGTGATGTTGATGCCTCCGCCAACATATGGCAGCCGCGATGCGAATTCGTCGTAGTGGTCGCGGAAATACTGAGCCAGAAAATAGTGGCGGTTGGCGTCGTACTCGTCGGCTTTGAGCGTGAATGCGGTGGTCTGCACTCCTCCGCGGGTGTTGATCGACCGTGTTTCGGAGTTCTGCTGCGACACGAGAGCCGTGGCGGTCAGCCGTCCGAACTGCAGCGTCGATTTGATGCCGAACAGAGCCGTGGAGCCGCGTATCAGCGACGAGCCGGTGGTCATGCTCACATTGCCGGCCTCGATATTGCGCACTATGTCGTCCTCGGTGCCCTCATACTGCAGCTTCAGATTTTTCGAGTCGAAATCAAAGGTGGCGTCGGTGTTGTAGTTGAGATTGAACTTCATACGGTCGCCCACCGATGCCGCCACGGTGGCCTGTATCTGCTGGTCGAAGTCAAAGAATGTCTTGCGCCGGGAATTGAGCGACAGAGCCGGATTGTCGGTCTTCGTCGACTTTACGGCAGTGGTGATCTGCACCGAGCCGGTGGTGGTGAGCCTCACTCCGCCCGGACCGAAAATACGGTCGAGCGGCCCCAGATCGAAATTCATGTCGAGCAGATCGAACTGGCGGCGTTCGCGGCGGCGCACCGAATCGTTGTCAACCCCCGGACCGCCGTCGAGCATCCTGAAACGCTCCCTGCGCTCGTTGCGCTCGCGCCAGCGGGCATATTGCCAGGGAGTGAGGATAAACGGAGTGGCTATATCCTTGTCGCCCACCTTGGTGCGCATCACGTAGTAACCGCTTTCGGCATCATACTCTACCGAACTGACCACATTGCGCGGCAAGCCGAGATCGGCCGGCAGCGGCGCTCCGAGCAGCTCGCCGTAGGTGCGGGGCACGGTAGGCGACACCGGCGATATGGCCAGTGAGTCGGCTGACGTGGCCGCACGCGACGGCAACGACACGCCTGCAGCCGCGGCCAGAAGAGCCACAGCTACCACGAAATATCTGATATATATATATTTATAATCGTCGACGACCATTAACAGCAAGCACACGCATATATGCGCACACGTGTATATGCCTAAAGATAACGACAAATATGGTAGATTTATTGTAACTTTGTCATATCGGCCAACGTTAACAATGATATTCCCACACACGAGATGTCATCACCATCCGACATATTGCGGTCACTGTCGCGGCGTTTACGATCGGGACTGCGGCGATTCGAGCGCTTCACCCACCGCAGCGCCGCGTCGCTGCGTCTGATCGCGTCGATACTTTCAGTCGTGGCGTTTGTAGCCTCGGCCGCCTGCCTTGCCGGATTTATCATCTACATGGGCTTCGACCTGTCGCCGGCCGACACCGACAGTCTGCGCAGAGTGCTGAGAGCCGCGCAGGCGGTGTTTATACTGCGCGTGGCCTACGGGCTGGTGTTTTTCTTCCGCCCGACATGCCGACAGACCACATGGGTGAAATGGATCGTCGACTGCATGATACTGCTGACGCTGCTGCCCTGGATCTATCCCCACCCCGACCATCCGTGGCTGCCGTGGCTTGAGCGGGCGCTCTACAGCGACGCGTTTCTCTACTCCTCGCTCGGCGCCTATGCGCTCGTGACGCTCTGCTACGGCATCATACGCGCCGTAGGCAAACGCACCAACCCGTCGCTGCTGCTGTCGGCCAGCTTCCTGGTATTCATATTCATCGGTGCGCTGCTGCTGATGCTGCCCAAATCCACCTACGCCGGCATCAGCTATACCGACGCACTGTTTGTCAGCACGAGCGCCGTGTGCATCACAGGCCTGACGCCGGTCGACGTCTACACCAACTTCACCCCCATGGGAGTGACCATACTGGCCGCCCTCATACAGATAGGCGGACTCGGAGTGATGACCTTCACCAGCTTCTTCGCCATATTTTTCAGCGGCAACGCATCGATCTACTCACAGATGCTGCTGCGCGACATGATCTACTCACGGTCAATGTCGGCACTCGTGCCAACGCTCTTCTACATACTCGGATTCACCCTCGCGGTAGAAGCCATAGGAGCGGTGGGGATATGGCTGAGCGTCACCGGCACTCTCGGCATGACGCTCGAAGAGGAGGTGGCTTTCGCCGCATTCCATTCGCTGTCGTCGTTCTGCAACGCCGGATTCTCCACTCTGCCGCAGGGCATGTCCAACCCGATGCTGCTCGCCGCCGGCAACAACTCCGTCTACTGGGTGACGACGGCCATAGTCGTGGCCGGAAGCATCGGATTCCCTATACTGGTGAATTTCCGCGACGCTGTGATGTGCCGCATCGGCGAGTTCTGGGCGCGCCTGCATCACCGCGAACACGATCCGCACAACGTGCATCCGTTCAACATGAACACCAAGATCGTCATCACCACCTTCACGACACTCCTTGTGGCCGGAGCGGCGATGTTTCTATGGCTTGAATGGGACAACACACTGGCCGGAATGACCCTCTGGCAGAAAATCACTCAGGCGGTGTTCAACTCGGCCACTCCGCGCAGCGCCGGATTCTCCTCGGTCAATCCGGCAGCCTTCCGCGACGTCACTCTGGTGGCGGTCATATTTCTGATGTGGGTGGGAGGCGCCGCGCAGTCGACCGGCGGCGGAGTGAAAGTCAACACTCTCGCGGCCATATTGCTCAACCTGCGGGCCATCGTCACCGGACGCCCCTACGTGACAGCCTTCCGACGCACCATCTCGGTCAACTCCATACGCCGGGCCAACGCCGTCATAGCCCTCTCGATCATATCCTACTTCATATTCTCGCTGCTACTGCTCGGACTTGAGCCACACCTCTCCACGCGCTCGCTGCTGTTTGAGTCGTGCTCGGCGCTGTTCACCGTCGGATCGTCGCTCGGCGCCACTCCCCTCCTCTCCGACGCATCAAAAATACTGCTCTGCGCGGCCATGTTTCTCGGACGCGTGGGCATCATATCGCTCCTCACCGGCATAGCCGGACGCCATAAGGCCATACAGCCAAAATATCCATCAGACAACATCATCATAAACTGACCGCAATATGCGCTACCTCATAATCGGACTCGGCATCTACGGAGCCAACCTCGCCATCGACCTCACCAACATGGGCCACGAAGTGATCGGAGCCGACAAGAACTCATCGCTCGTCGAATCGATCAAGGATTTCATATCCACAGCCTACATCATCGACTCCACCGATGAAATGTCGCTCAGCGTGCTTCCGCTTAAAAACGTCGACCTCGTGATAGTGGCCATAGGCGAGAACTTCGGAGCGAGCATACGCACTGTGGCGCTGCTCAAAAAGCTCGAAGTGAAGCACATCTACGCCCGCGCCATCGACAAGCTTCACGAATCGATACTCGAAGGATTCCAGATCGACCGCATTCTCACGCCGGAGCAACGCGCCGCATCCGACCTCGTCAACGAAATGGGGCTGGGCGCCGAAATAGAATCGATGCGCATCGACGACGACCACTATGTGCTGAAATTCCCCGCCCCCGACTTCTTCGTAGGATCGCGCTACGATGCGCTCGACCTCGACAAGACCTACGGAATGGATCTCGTTGCCGTGAGCCGTCTGACCAGGAGCCGCAACCTGCTTGGCGTTGAAAGCTGGAAACTGCGGCGTGTATTTCCCGACAAAGACCCGGAGATGGAAGTAGCCAAAGGCGACGAACTCGTCTGCATAGGCACAGCCGACTCCTACCGCCGTCTCTTTGCCCACGTCAGGCTCTGACCCCGCGCCCGCCACCGCTACCCGCATCGGCTCCCACTACCCCACAACCAACACATCATCAGCGTATGGATGCACCCACGGTGCAACAGACCCAAACAAACA
>JAIDKJ010000095.1 GCA_029051835.1 Paramuribaculum sp.
GTTCATCTACAATCTACCGCTCGACTGCATGGTCAGGGGAAACGCCACGCTGATCACCGGAATGATATCCAACCTCATCAAAAACGCCGCCATTCACTCCAACGGCACAGAGATGGGACTCGACCTTATCGTCGAATCGGAACGCTACTACACATTCCGCTTCTACGACAACGGCACCGGAGTCGACCCGCAGCATCTGCCCCACCTCTTCGAACGCTTCTACCGCATCGATGCCGGACGATCGCGCAAAGCCGGCGGCACCGGCCTCGGACTTCCTATCGTCAAAAACACCGTCGAGGCTCTTGGCGGAAGTATTTCGGTACACAACGGACCGATGGGCGGACTTGAATTCCTGTTCACCTTAGAGAAATGGAAAGACTGACTTCAACCGATGGATCAGTCGACACGCCAATATATAGCAATAGACCTGAAATCGTTTTACGCATCGGTGGAATGCGTCGAACGCGGCCTTGATCCGCTCGACACCAACCTCGTGGTTGCCGATGCGAGCCGCACGTCCAAAACCATATGTCTGGCCGTATCGCCATCGCTCAAACGGCTCGGACTGGGCGGCCGGCCGCGTCTGTTCGAAGTGGAGCAGAAAGTCAGGGAGGCCAATCGCGTCAGAGCGGCACGGCACCGCTGCGGCGGACGGTCATATTCAGCAGCCAGGCTCGACAGCGACGACAGCCTTGCGATCGACTACATCGTGGCGCCACCGCACATGGCACACTATATCGACTACAGCAGCCGCATCTACAGTATCTATCTGCGCCATGTGTCGCCCGACGACATGCACGTCTACTCCATCGACGAAGTATTTATCGACGCCACCGACTATCTGCGCCTATACAATCTCTCCGCCCACGATTTCGCAATGATGATAATCCGTGAAGTGCTTGCCGCCACAGGCGTCACCGCTACAGCCGGCATAGGCACCAACCTGTATCTTTGCAAGATAGCCATGGATATAGTGGCCAAGAAAATGGCCCCGGATGCCGATGGAGTCAGAATCGCCTCGCTCGACGAATTTTCATATCGCTCCTTGCTCTGGGATCACAAGCCTATCACCGACTTCTGGCGCATCGGCAGCGGCATAGCACGACGTCTGGCACCCTACGGCATTGATACCCTGGGAAAGATAGCCCGCCTGACGCAGACCACC
>JAIDKJ010000096.1 GCA_029051835.1 Paramuribaculum sp.
GACGCATTCCTGTGGCCTCGCTCAGGAATTCATACTGTGCCAGCCGCCCTGCGGTGGTGAAGGTCTTGGTCTGTCCCTGCGATGCCGTGCGGCGCAGTGGCATTTCGTCGAGTGTCATCACTATGTCGTCGCGGTGGGGGCCGACGGTGGTGTGGCGCATCGCTTCGTCGCGCCGTCGTGCCCGCGCCAGCGCGTCGGCAAGCCCGGCGGCGGTGCCGTCGGGCGATGCCGTGCTGTCGTCGTAGGTCAGGTCGACTCTCTCCTCTTCGCCTGCGATGGCGGTATAGAACGCTCCGAAGCGGGTGCGCAGCTTGTCGATCCACTCTTTGCGTGCGCCGGTAATGACTCCGGCGGCCATCTCCATCTGCAGTTCCACGGCCTCGTAGAGGGCGCTGTCCGACGATGCGTCGCGCAGCATTCGGTTGCGCTGCGTGAGAGCTGTGGCATAGCGCATCAGGGCGTCGAGATAGCGGTGGTTCTCCTGCGAGATGACCATGTCCATCCACCGGCGCCGTTCTTCGGCGGCTCCGCGTGCCAGATCGGTGTCGGCGGGTGCGGTCATCACTATGGGGAACGATCCGATGTGGTCGGCCAGACGGGTGTACTCCTTGCCCGACCGTTTCAGGCTCTTGCGGCGTCCGCGCTGCATGCCAAGCTGCAGCTCTTCGTCGGCTCCGCGACGCCGGTAGACGCCCCGTGCCATAGCGAAGTCCTCTCCGCGGCGTATCACCATCGTGTCGGCCACGCCGGTAAAGCTCCGGCAGAAGCTCAGATAGTGGATGGCGTCGAGCAGATTGCTCTTGCCCATGCCGTTGTCGCCGAGGAAACAATTGATTTTAGGCGAGAAGTCGAGCGACGCCTCGCCTATGTTCTTGAAGTTGGTGAGTGTGAGCGACCGTAGCTCCATGATTGCTGCCGGGGGTTACTTCTGCTCGGCGGCCGGACGCTCGAAGCCGTCCTTGGTGGCGCGCTCGCTCATGCGCTTGATGCGCTTGACTGTTTCGGGGTGGGAGCTGAACATCTTCTGCACGTAGTTGCTCTTGCTGCCTGATTCGCCTTCCATCTTCTGGAATTTTTCGAATGCCATCACCATGCCCCAGGGGTGTTTGCCGTTGGCGACGAGGAATTCATATACTGCGTCGTCGGCTTCGGTCTCCTGCTTCGGCGAGTATTTGGGGTTGATCAGTCCTTCGCCGAGCGATCCGCGATTCGTGTCGGTCAGGGCGGCGGCCTTCGACGATGTAGAGCCTACGGCGTCCTTTGCCGCGCCGGTGAGAAGCTGTGTCTTGAAGGCGTTTTTGGAATGGCGGCGTGCTACGTGGCCGATCTCGTGGCCGATGATGCCGAGCAGTTCGTCATCGCTCATTATGTCCATCAGCGACGAGAATACTCTGACGCTGCCGTCGGGACATGCGAAAGCGTTTACGTCGATCACGTCATAGACCTTGAAGTTCAGGGGTATTCCGTCGGCGTCCTTGAGTCCGTCGGTGAGGCGGCGCAGGCGCTTGGTATATTCGTTGTTTTCGTCGGGCACAGGATTGTTCTTGTCCATCCAGTCGACAGATTCCTTGACGTAGGCGGCCATCTGCTCGTCGGTGAGTGTCACCGCCTGGGCTGCCTTGCTGGCGGCTCCGACAGCTTTCTTGAGGTTGAACTGTGCTGAAGCGGGCATTGCGGCCGCAATCATGATGATGAGAGAGATTGCTTTGATTGACAGATTCTTGAACATGTCTGTTTGTTTGGTTATAAAATACGGTTCTTATGGCCTTCGGTAAGGTCGGTGCAAAATTACTCAACTTCGCCGAATCATCCAAGATTCATTTGTTAAGAGTCAGGGATGACGCGGCTGTATATTCTCAATGCAGGGCTGTCAAGGCTCGAGAATCATGCGTATCTCGGCGTTGTCATCATCGCCGTAACGGTGGAATGTCGCTGTGGTGAGTTCCACATCGGGCTTCATCTGACGTGCTTCGGGATGATCGGCGGGAAGCATGTTCTGGATGGAGTTGGAGATAGAGCCTGTCAGACCGGTATGTGTCAGTCTGAACGGCGTTGTTTCCATGAAGGTGTTCGGAGCCTGCGAGCTGGCGACTCCGATTACTTTTGCGCCAAGCTGACGCAGATAGTGGGCCGTGTGATAGGCGGCGCTGAATGTCACTCCGTCGGTGATGACATAGACT
>JAIDKJ010000097.1 GCA_029051835.1 Paramuribaculum sp.
TTTTTTTTTCAATCAGAAGCCTTCTTACTAGCTTTCTGCCTGTCTCGTGGGGTCGGATATGGGTATAAGATACAGCTTGCACTGCTCTTCGAGCTTCTGGACGTTGACCGATCGTCCGCCCTGGAGGTATCGTTCGAGCAGACGGTGGACCATCATGTCGGGGTAGCGTCGTATGGGGGAGGTGAAGTGGGTGTAGTAGTCGAAGGCGAGTCCGTAGTGGCCGATGTTCTGGGTGGTGTATATGGCTTTGGCCATGGAGCGTATGGCGAGCGTGGAGAGGAAATTTTCCTCGCCGCGCCCCTTTACGTCGGAGAGCATACGGTTGATGGAGCGGTTGACGTCGCGCGCGGTGCCGGTGTCCTTCACCTTGAAGCCGAATGTGCGGGCTATCTTGGAGAGGTCGGCGAGTTTGCCGGGGTCGGGCATGTCGTGGACGCGGTAGACGAATGCTTTGGGCTTGCGTCCGCCGCGGGGCTTGCCTGCGAATGTGGCCACGGTCTTGTTGGCGAGCAGCATGAACTCCTCGATAAGCTTGTTGGCGTCTTTCGATTCCTTGAAGTAAACGCTGACGGGGTGGCCGGTTTCGTCGATGTCAAACCTCACTTCGGCGCGCTCAAACTCTACGGCTCCCTCGGCGAAGCGTTCCTTGCGGAGGATCTTGGCGAGCGAGTCGAGCGCGAGTATCTCGGCGGAGTAGTCGCCCTGGCTGGTTTCGATCACCTGCTGTGCCTCTTCGTAGGTGAAGCGGCGGTCGGAGCGGGTGACGGTGCGGGCTATCTGCGAATCGACTACGTGGGCTGCGGCGTCCATCTCGAAGATGACGGAGAAGGTGAGCTTCTCTTCGTCGGGTCGGAGCGAGCATATGCCGTTGGAGAGGCGCTCGGGGAGCATCGGTATGGTGCGGTCAACGAGGTAGACGGAGGTGGCGCGGCGCTGTGCCTCGCGGTCGATGAGGGTGTCGGGCTGTACGTAGTGGGTGACATCGGCTATATGCACTCCCACCTCGTAGTTGCCGTTGGGGAGGGTGCGTATCGAGAGGGCGTCGTCGAAGTCCTTGGCGTCCTTGGGGTCGATGGTGAAGGTGGTTACTTGGCGCATGTCGATGCGTCGGGCGATCTCTTCGGGGGTGATGCCGGCGTCGATATGGCTGGCGGCTTCCTCCACGTTGGCCGGATAGCGGTAGGGGAGTCCGAATTCGGCGAGTATGGCGTGCATCTCGGTGGTGTTTTCGCCTGTCTTGCCGAGGATGTCGATCACTTCGCCGCGCGGGTTTTTCTCTTCGTCGGGCCAAGCTGTGATGCGCGCCACGGCTTTGTCGCCGGTCTTGCCTCCGCGGAGCTTGCCGCGGGGTATGATTATGTCGGTGGCGAGGAATTTGGAGTCGGTGACCAGCACTCCGAACTGCTTCTCTACGCGCAGGGTGCCGATGAATGTCTGTTCCTTCTGCTCGATGATCTCCACCACTTCGGCTTCGGTTTCGACTCCGCGGCGGTTGGCGGCCACGATCACGCGGACCTTGTCGCCGTTGAGGGCGTGCATGGAGTTGCGTTCGGCCACGAATATCGATTCGCCGTCCTCGTCGGTCACCACGGAGTTCTTGCCGTTGGAGCGGCGTACGAATGTGCCGGTCGACACGCTGCCGCGCTGTGGCGCCTTGTATTTGCCGGGCGACACTTCGAGCAGGTCGCCGTCAAACGCCAGTTCGGCCAGCTGCAGCGCTATGGTGCGGTGTGCCGCCGGGGTGTCTTCGTCGATGGCGTAGGCCACCTGACGGTAGTTGAATGTGTTGTTTTTCTGGCGTCTTATATAGTCGAGCACTTTGGCGCGTATATCCTTGGCCGTTGTCTTGGCGGCAGTCTTGTCGGTGTTTTTGGCTGAGGATCTGGTTTTGGCAGTGGGTCGTGGCATTTCGGTTATGATTTAGAAGGTGTGTGGAGAGTGTGGGCGGAGCGGATCGCGGCAGTGTAGGTCGCGGTCCGCTCCACTCGTAAGTTATAACGCTTGTTCAGGCGTCGATGTTGGCGTAGTTGGCGTTTTCTTCGATAAAGATGCGTCGTGGTTCCACTTCGTCGCCCATGAGCATGTCGAAAATGCGTTCTGCTTCGATGGCGTCCTTGATGGTCACCTGTTTGAGCAGGCGGTGTTCGGGCGACATGGTGGTGTCGCGTAGCTCTTCGGCGTTCATCTCGCCCAGACCTTTGAATCGCTGCACTTTGGATTTCTCACCATGCTTGGCTATGAACATCTGCACCTGTTCGGGGGTCCAGCAGTAGTCCTCGGTCTTGCCTTTGGTGCATTTGTAGAGCGGTGGCGTGGCCAGATAGAGGTAGCCCTGTTCGATGATGGGGCGCATGAACTTGAAGAAGAATGTCATGAGCAGGGTGGCGATGTGCGCTCCGTCGACATCGGCATCGGTCATGATGATGATCTTGTGGTAGGCGAGCTTGGAGAGGTTGACGGCCTTGGAGTCCTCTTCGGTGCCGATGCTGACGCGCAGCGCGCGGAACATGGTCTGTATCTCCTGGTTGTCGAACACACGGTGTTCGCCTGCTTTCTGCACGTTGAGGATCTTTCCCCTCAGGGGGAGTATGGCCTGGAACTGGCGGTCGCGTCCCTGTTTGGCGGTGCCGCCTGCGGAGTCACCCTCGACGAGGAATATCTCGCAGTTCTCGGCCGTGCGCGACGAGCAGTCGGCGAGTTTGCCGGGGAGTCCGCCGCCCATCAGCGGGGTCTTGCGGAGTATCTTGTTGCGGGCGTTGTAGGCGGCCTGACGCGCCTGTGCGGCGAGCACTATCTTGTCGACGATGGTGCGTGCCTCCTTGGGATGCTCTTCGAGGTAGTTGCCGAGCGCCTCGCTGACGGCCTGCGACACGGCGGCCATCACCTCCTGGTTGCCGAGCTTGGTCTTGGTCTGTCCCTCAAACTGCGGTTCGAGCACCTTGACCGATACCACGGCGGTGAGTCCCTGACGGAAGTCGTCGCCGGCCACCTCTATCTTGGCTTTTTCGAGTATCTTGTTGTCTTCGGCATATTTCTTGAGGGTCTGCGTCAGTCCGCGGCGGAAGCCTGTCAGGTGGGTGCCTCCCTCTATGGTGTTGATGTTGTTGACGTAGGAGTAGACGTTCTCGCTGAAGTCGGTGTTGTATGTGAGCGCCACTTCGACGGGTATTCCCTGGCGTTCGGTGGTGAGGTGTATGACGTGGGGTATCAGCTCCGTCTTGTTGGAGTCGATGTAGCGCACGAATTCCTCAAGTCCGTTTTCGGAGTGGAACACTTCGCTGCGGTGTTTGCCTTCGGCGTCGGTGGCGCGCCGGTCGGTGAGCGTGAGGGTGATGCCGGCGTTGAGGAATGCCAGATCGCGCAGTCGGTTGGCCAGCGTCGAGTAGTCGTAGACGGTGACTGTGAATATCGATGCGTCGGGCAGGAAGGTGATCGAAGTGCCGGTATGGGTGCTTTCGCCTTCTATGCGCAGCTCGGTGGTGGGCTTGCCGCAGGAGTATTCCTGCACGTAATGTTTTCCGTCGCGGTTGACTTCGGCGCGGAGGTAGGTGGAGAGGGCGTTGACGCACGATACGCCTACGCCGTGGAGTCCGCCCGACACCTTGTAGCTGCCTTTGTCGAATTTGCCGCCGGCATGGAGCACTGTGAGCACTACCTCAAGAGCGCTTTTGTGCTCTTTTTCGTGCATGTCGACCGGTATGCCTCGGCCGTTGTCGACCACCGTGATGGAGTTGTCCTCGTTGATGGTCACTTCGACGTGTGTGGCAAATCCGGCCAGCGCTTCGTCGATGGAGTTGTCTACCACTTCATACACGAGGTGATGGAGTCCTTTCTCGCTGATGTCGCCGATGTACATCGCCGGGCGTTTGCGCACGGCTTCGAGTCCTTCAAGCACCTGAATGTTGCTCGCACTGTAGTTTTCTTCTTCTATTTCTGCCATGTTGGGGTTGATTTCCTGTTGGTTGGCGTCTGTCGGGCGTAAGCCTGAAGTGTCAGCGCCAAAAATCATACAAAGTTACAAAAAAAATATTGATTCAGCGTCAGCGGTGTCGAAAATATCATCGGCGGCCGCCGTCAGGACGAAAGGAAGGATTTTCTTTTGAAAGGTCGTCCTGATAGTCTGAAATCTCACGTGTCACAACTGTTGATAACGAG
>JAIDKJ010000098.1 GCA_029051835.1 Paramuribaculum sp.
GTTCCCGGCGCTGAAAGCAACAAAAGTCAAACCCGTTGAAGCCCTGCGCGACGAATAACAATTACCTGCGATGAAAAATCCGATATTCGACATAGAAAACTGGCGCGAGATAGGCGCCACACTCGCCCGCAACAAGACGCGCACGTTTCTGACCGCGTTCGGCATATTCTGGGGCACCGCCATGCTCGCGATGCTCTGGGGCGGAGCCGGCGGACTGAAAGGCCTGCTTATGCGCAACCTCAATGGCTTCGACACCAATATGGGAGTGATATTTCCAGGCCGCACGACAATCAGCTACAAAGGCTTCAACAAAGGCATGAGATGGGATATGACCGAAATCGACCTGGCCAACATACGCCGGCTCGCCAAAGGGATCAAAGCCTCGTCGGGCGTGCGCAACAACGGCGGTACTGTGGCTTACGGAACGAAGCAGAAGTCATCGAACATCACCGGCGTGGAACCCGATTATTTCAAGATCATGACACCCGTGGTATTCAGCGGCCGACTCATCAACGAGAGCGACACCCACGGCCTGCGCAAAGTGGCTCTGATAGGCCGCAATCTTGCCAACGAACTGTTCGGCACCACCGACCCGCTCGGCCAGTATATCAACGTCAAAGGGGTCTATTTTCAGGTAGTGGGAGTGATCGGACAGATGTCGGAAGCCTCTATCGGCACCCGCCTCGACGATTCGGTAATACTGCCCAACACCACGATGATACGCGCCTTCAACCTGGGCAATTCGGTGGGTTTCTTCACATTCACCGTCAACGACGGAATGGATCCGGCCGATGTGCTCCCCGCCATAAAGCGCGCCATCCGCATCAGCCACCCCATACATCCCGACGACACTCCCGCCATAGGAATGATGAATCTGGCCGAACAGTTCAGGATGGTCAACAATCTGTTTCTGGGCGTGAGCATCCTCTCCCTGTTTGTCGGCGCCGGCACCCTTATAGCCGGAATAATCGGCGTGGGCAACATCATGTGGATCATCGTCAAGGAGCGCACACAGGAGATAGGCATACGCCGTGCCATAGGCGCCAAGCCGCGCGACATCATAGTGCAGATACTTTCGGAAGGAATGGTGCTCACGGCCATATCGGGCATATCTGGCATATGCTTCGCCACCCTAATACTGTTTGCGGTAGACTACGCTACCTTCGATCCGACCCTCGGAAGCGCCAATTTCCAGCTCCATTTCTCCCACGCCATGACTATCATGACGGTGTTTCTGATCCTCGGCACATGCGCCGGACTGATACCGTCGATCAAGGCCATGCGCATAAAACCGATCGAAGCCATGCGTGACAAATAAATCTCTGCCGACGCATCGCATAAACATCAACACGATATTAAAAAAAAATTATAAACGACAAGATATGAAAAAGTTCTTCAAGATTCTGCTATGGGTAGTGATAGCAATTGTGTTTGTAGGCACGTTTGTGTTTCTCTTCCTCAACTCCAAGCCTAAGGTGACGACATATTCGCTCGTCAGCCCTACGGATACGAACATCGAACGCACTACAGTGCTTACCGGCAAGATCGAGCCGCGCGACGAGATCGACATAAAGCCCCAGATATCCGGCATTATCAGCGAGATCAATGTGGAACCGGGCGATATGGTGCATGCCGGCGACGTGATAGCCCGCATCAAGGTGATACCCGAAGCATCATCGCTCAGCTCCGCCCAGTCGAGAGTGGAGAACGCCAGAATAGCCCTCAACGACGCCAAAGCCAAATATGAGCGCAACAAGACACTGTTTGACAAAAAAATCATATCGCGCGAGGAGTTTGAAACGTCTGAAACGAGCTGGAAGCAGGCCAGCCTCGAAGTGGAGGCAGCCAACGACGCCTACATGATTGTCCGCGACGGAGTGTCGAAATACAACGCCTCGGAGAGCAACACTCTGGTCAGAGCCACTATCGACGGCCTGATACTTGACGTGCCTGTCAAGGTGGGTTCGTCGGTGATTCAGGCCAACACATTCAACGACGGCACCACAGTGGCCACTATCGCCGACATGAACAATCTGATATTCAAAGGCAAGGTCGACGAAACCGAAGTAGGTCTTCTGGCCGTGGGAATGCCTATGACCATCGCCGTGGGCGCGCTTCCCGATCTCTCGCCCAAAGCCGTGATCGAGTATATCGCTCCGAAAGGCGTGGAAGAGAACGGCGCCAACACATTTGAGATCAAGGCCGCACTCGACATAGACAGCGTCGGCGGACTGCGTGCAGGCTACAGCGCCAACGCCACAGTCATACTCAGCCGTCTTGACCATGTCCTGACCGTGCCTGAAGGGGTGGTGGAATTTTCAGGCGACAGCACCTTCGTCTACGTTCTAACCGACAGCACCTCGGGCCAGCAGTTTGAGCGCCGCCCCATCATGACAGGCTCGTCGGACGGCATCAACATTGAGGTGAAAGAGGGTATAGACAGCCTTGTGAAAGTGCGCGGCGACGCCATCAAGAACTGACGTACGCCTGCATTTAACACGTGTGAACAGACAATGACATCAGCATTATGAAACTTTCGAAATCGATACTGACCGCCATAACACTGGCAACCGCACTGACAGCCGGCGCCGAAACATGGAGCCTTGACAGCTGCATCAGCTACGCCATAGCCCATAATCTCACAGTGAAAAGCCGCGAGATAAGCGCCGAGCAGGGCGAGCTTGGAATCACCGAGGCCAAGGACCGCTTCCTCCCGCAGGTGCAGGCCGGAGCCAACCAGTCGTGGGGATTCGGACGATCACTTACCGCCGAGAACACCTATGCGAGCCGCAACACATCCAACTTCGGATGGAACGTCGGGCTGAGCCTGCCCCTGTTTCAAGGCCTGCGCAATGTGAGAAATCTCGACTATGCGCGCTCATCGATGGTGCAGACTGTAGAACAGCTTGAGGAAGCCAAGGACGACATAACACTCAACGTGATAGCACAGTATCTGCAGGCTCTCTACTGCCGTGAGCTTCACGGCGTGGCGCTCGAACAGGTGCGTCTGTCGAAAGTGGAGCTTGACCGTCGCAAAGAGCTGCTTGCGGCAGGAAAGATACCCGAACTGGATCTGCTGCAGGCAGAGTCGCAGCTCGCACAGGACGAAGTGTCGGCCGTCACGGCGCTCAACAATCTCGACATAGCCATGCTCGACCTCGCCCAGCTGCTCGAACTCCCCTCGGCCGACGGCTTCGACATAGCCCCGCTCGCCTCCGATCCGACATCCGACCGACTCCCCTCGCCTGCCGAAGTATATGAATCGGCCCTCCGCATCAATCACTCCATAGCCGCCGCACGTGCAGGAGTGGAAGCTTCGGGCAAATATGTCAAAGTGGCCCAGAGCGGATGGCTCCCGTCGCTGTCTTTCAGCGCCGGCATAGGCAGCAGCTATTACAAGACATCGGGCTACGACAACGAACGCTTCGGAGCACAGATGCGCCACAACCTAAGCAAATCGCTCGGATTCTCGCTCAGTATCCCTATTTTCGACGGATTCTCAACCCGCAACTCTGTGCGTCGCGCACGTCTGCAGGAGATCTCCGCACGCCTACAGCTCAGCGACAGCCGCAACCGCCTGCTGAAAAACATCACGCAGGCCCATACACAGGTGATAGCTGCCGAAAAAAGGCTTGATGCAAGCCGCACGGCCGAAACATCGACGCAAGCCGCACTGGAGGCGATACGCGAGAAATACAACTACGGCAAGGCCAACGCCACCGAATTCGAACAGGCCAAGACAGCCTATATACGCGCCGTCAGCGACGCCGTGCAGGCCAAATATGAATCGATATTGCGCCGACGCATACTCCACTTCTACTCAACCGGTCAACGCTACTGACGCTCACTGCTAACAAACGTTAACGAGGCCGCTGCACGACACATCGGAGCAGCGGCCTCGCTATATTACATATTGCTACCAAACAGTAGGTATTTAACGTAATTTGCTTCACATTCGCAAGCAAAAACGGCGTTTTACTTAAAATAAAGTTAAAAGAGAGGCAATTTCTTGCGAATTTGCTTGGACAAAAAGCAAAAACCTTGTAATTTTGCAACGTGTTTTTCATGGTATTAGATTTAAGGTTAACAAAGATTGATTGTCGCGATGACAATCAATTTTTTTTATGCCTGCCCGATCGGGGTTGAACACAAAAAACCGTCTTGCCGGACTTGGGCATGGCTTAGGTACGGACGGTCCATGATGATGGTGCGGCAAACATTTGTCCGTCGGACGACGTTAATAGGTCAATGATACGAACACACAATAAGCAAC
>JAIDKJ010000099.1 GCA_029051835.1 Paramuribaculum sp.
GGCGGTGGGTGATGGCTGGTGTGGCTATCTGGTTGCGCTGGTCGGTGACTGTTGCCCAGAGCATGTCTTTGAGTGTGTCGATGCCTTGTCCGGTGACGGCTGAAATGAATACGTGGGGGATGTCGTCGGGTAGTGTGGCCTGTATGGCTTGGCGGAGTTCGTCGTCGAGCATGTCGGATTTGGAGATTGCGAGGAGGCGTTGTTTGTCGACGAGCTGTGGGTTGAAGCGGCGGAGTTCTTCGAGGAGTATGTGGTATTGCTGTGTGATGTCGTCGGCGTCGGCGGGTACCATGAAGAGCAGTACGGCGTTGCGTTCGATGTGGCGGAGGAAGCGGAGTCCGAGTCCTCTTCCTTCGCTTGCTCCTTCGATGATGCCGGGTATGTCGGCCATGACGAATGATCGGTTGTCGCGGTAGCTGACGATGCCGAGCTGTGGCTCCATTGTGGTGAAGGGGTAGTCGGCTATTTTGGGCCGTGCTGCGGATATGGCTGAGAGGAGTGTGGATTTTCCTGCGTTGGGGAATCCGACGAGTCCGACGTCGGCGAGGAGTTTGAGTTCGAGTATGACGGTGCGTTCTGTGGCTGGTTCGCCGGGCTGTGCGTAGCGTGGCGTGCGGTTGGTGGCGCTTTTGAAGTGCCAGTTGCCGAGTCCGCCCCGTCCGCCTTTGAGGAGTGGTACTATCTGCTGGTCGTGGGTGACTTCGCAGAGGTATTGTCCGGTTTCGGCGTCGAATACGACTGTTCCGCAGGGTACGTCGATGGTGATGTCTTCTCCGTCTTTGCCGGAGCTGCGTCCTTCTGATCCTGACTGTCCGTTGCCGGCGAATATGTGGCGGCGGTAGCGCAGGGGGAGGAGTGTCCACATGTGTGAGTTGCCTCGGAGGAGGATGTGTCCTCCGCGGCCTCCGTCGCCTCCGTCGGGTCCGCCTTTGGGGACGTATTTGGCTCGGTGGTAGTGGCGTGATCCGGCTCCTCCTTTTCCGGAGCGGCAGAGTATCTTGACGTAGTCTATGAAGTTTGATTCGGGCATATCGTGTGGGGTTGTTTTTGGTGGGGTTGTTGATGTTAACGTTGTGGTGTGGTCAGATGTTCATGCTGCGGTGGTGTTGCATGAGTTCGCATGCGTGGCGGTAGTCGGCGGGTGATCCGATGTCGATCCATGTGCCTGATATGGGGTAGTAGGTGACTTTGCGTCGGTCGGCTATGGCCTGGCTGATGAGGTCGGTGGCATCGGTGCGCCGGTCAGTGGGGAGTGTCTGGAGGAGGTGGTTGGCTATGATGTAGATTCCTGCGTTGGCGTAGTAGGAGTATGATGGTTTTTCTTCGAGTCCGGTGACGTCGAGGTTGTCGGTGGTGAGTATGGCGTAGGGTACGGAGAGGTTGTAGGGTATTGCCGCGATGGTGATGTCGGCTTGCTGCGCTGTGTGCCGGAGCCACATGTCTTCGAGCGATATGGTGGTGAGGAGGTCGGAGTTCATGACTAGGGTGTGTCCTCCGGGACGGTGCGGGATGAGCGATGCGGCTCCGATGGTGCCGAGCGGTTGTGACTCCCGGATGCATTTTACGCCAAGGTTTTCGTGGCTGAAGTGTTGTTCGATTTGTTCGGCGAGGTAGTTGACGGTGACTGTGATGTCGGTGATGCCGTTGGCCCGGAGGAGGTCGGTGTTGTAGTCGATGATCGGTTTGCCGGCTACTTGGAGGAGTGGTTTGGGGCAGGTGAGTGTGGCGGGCCGGAGTCGTTCGCCTTTGCCTCCTGCCATGATGATGGCTGAGAGCGGGAGCTGTGAGCGTGTGCGTGTGGTGTCGATGAGGTCGGTGATGTGTCCGTTTTCGTCGAGCCGTGGTATGAGCCGTATGCCCTGTTGGCGGAAGTCGCGTATGGTGGCGATGTCGTCGGCCGACCACCGGGTGGTGATGGCTCTGAAGTGGCGGTGCATGACCTTTGCGACGGGGTCGGAGAGGGATGCTCCGTCGAG